>DUSF01000040.1 GCA_012842745.1 Bacillus sp. (in: firmicutes)
ACAAAACGAACACAGCCAAATGTTTTGGCTAATAGGACTGCCTGTTCCTTGTTTGGCAACAAACGAAATTTAAAAGCTTTATTTTGCTTGGTCATATCAACTCACCTCACTTTTGACCTTGATTTTCTTCGGTCATAAATTGACTTATTGGACACCCCTTCTTACTCATATATGTTGCAGACTACAAACTCTATTACGCCCAGTTTGTTTGGCTTTATAAAGGGCATCATCTGCGATTTTTATTAGTGATTCGTACTTTGATTCCCTGTCTGGTATTATTGTTGCCACACCTACGCTAATTGTAACAATTGACTTTACGTTTGAGTTTTCATGCGGTATAGAAAGTTCCTCGATTTTGGCACGAAGCGTTTCCCCTACATAGACCGCCCCTTGTTCATCTGTGTCTGGAAGAATGACAGAAAATTCTTCACCGCCATATCTAGCAACAAAATCACGCGGTCGATTTAGACAGCTTTTTAAGGCGTTAGAAACTCTTTTTAAGCAAGCATCACCCACCAAATGCCCATAAGTGTCGTTATAATTCTTAAAGTTGTCAATATCTAACATAATTAATGAAATTGGTTTAACATTGCGAACGGCATCCTTCCATTCCTTATCAAATATCTCTTCATAATAGCGTCTATTTGGAATATCAGTTAATCCATCAATCTGGGATATCAGCATTAGCTTATCATTCGCTTCCTTAAGCCTTAACTCCGTCTCTTTCCGTTCTGTAATATCATGAATGATTCCTAACATGGCCGGTTTCCCATTATAATCGATTAATTTTGCCCCAACATTTGTAATAACAATCGTTCCGTCTAACCTAACAAAACGAAGCCCGTCTAATCCTGGAAAGGATGTGCCAACTTTAAATCCTAATTTCATATTATAAGCAGCGATTTGTCGATCGTCTGGATGTAAAAACTCAAAAACGGATTTACCAATAATTTCATCTTTACTTTTTGCGCCAATGAAAGTGAGTGCTCGGTCATTCACAAATTCTATTTTCGTTTTGCTATGGACAAAAATAACTTCTGGAGAAAGGTCGATTAATCTTCTGTACCGCATCTCACTTTCAAGTAGTTTGTATTCCGCTTCTTTCTGTCTTGTAATATCATGGGCAACAGCAATGGCCCCTTCCGGCTTTCCATTAATAATAATCGGTGCTGCATTCATTTGCAGATAAGCAGAACCTCCATTTTTCTGAATAACTTTTGTTTCAAACGTAATGGATTCTCCACCGATTACTCTATTAAATTGTTCAATCGTTTTTGCAACATATGATTTACTTATTAAAGGAATAAAAGAAGAACCCATTAGGTCTTTCTTACTGTAGCCTGTGACCTGCTCTACAGATTTATTTACATTGTTAAAATGACCAGTTAAATCAAGTGTAAATGTAGCACTATGATTGTAATCAAAAAGAGATTTATATAATTGTTCACTTTCGAATAGTTGAATTTCCATTTCTTTACGTAATGTAATATCGCTCAGCGAGCCAGAAGTACCAATGGTTATATCATCCTTCGAAAGCATTAATTTCGCATACATTTCAATCCAGCGATAGCTGCCATCCTTCGTTTTATAACGAATTTCATTACGACAATATAATGAGTCTCGATCTAACAAACATTGGAAAAGTTGATTGTTTCGTTCTTGATCATCTGGATGAATAAAGTCTAAAAAGTTCTTTCCGATACTTTTTTCAATAGAAAAGCCGGTAATTTCCTTCCATGCCTTATTTAGAAATGTCCAGTTTCCTTTACTATCAGTTGTGAATATGACTTCCTTTACGGTATCAACGACTAATTGATATTTCTCAGAAAGCGCTTTATAATTTTCCTCACTTTTCTTTATATTAATCTCATATTCTTTATTTTTTGTTATATCTCGGTAGTGCCAGATTTTACTAGACACAATTCCTTGTGCTGATTTTATTGGTATGAAGTCTCTCTCTAAAACCCTGCCATCAACTAAATGGTATTGTTCACCAATGATAAGTTCATTTTGAGCCAATATTTCCTTTTTTCGATTAAAATAGGCTTCCCCATCAACAAATTGCTCCTTGGCAATTAGCTCCAGTTGGACTACATCTTCATTAACGATACTTTTTGATTTTGGAAAATGAAATAAGTCATGGAAACTATCATTTGCTAATGTAACCCGGCGCTGTTCATCTTCAACAATGATACTGCTTTGCAAATGATTAATAAGCGATTGAAACTTTGAGTTAGCTTCTTCTAAATTCGAATTTGATTTGATAAGCTCGGCAAATAATTTGTTAGAATCAAATATATATTTTGCAACATAATAAGTTAAGAAACCTCCAATGATTGAGAAAAACCAATAATAAGCAATAATATGTTTAACAACATCTTTACCGTCAGAAAATACTGAAAGGTTAATATATACGGTCACGGTGATTAAGAATGTACTTACCATATTCATAAGGAAAAACTTTCGGAATTCACTAGCTCTCATTTTCATTGTTAAGGAACACACAATACCTATTAAAACCATGAACCCCAATACTACAAAGGAGGCATTGTTCAGGCCTCCAAAAAAAAGCCGTGCAATTCCAACTATAAGTGAAGATAAAATTGCCGCTGGAGCTCCAAAATAAGTGGCGCCTATTACGGTTGCAATATGCCTTAAATCAATAATGACCAATGTGCTAACTTTTATACTAAAAAACATTAGAAAAACGCCAAGAAAACCGAAGACAACGCCTGCCATTAGTTTTGTTTTAAAACTGTTAAATAAGTATGTATAATCGGTTTCTGAGCGAATAAAACGTCTTGATAAAATTCCAATTAAAAACAGAAATGAAATTATAATTGTCACATTTAACAATAAATCTTTTAGCATAGGCTGCACTTCCTATTTATCACACATTTTTAAATATTAACTATATTTTTAATCATAACAAAGGACTATCCCTTTTTAAAGGACTATTTGTAAATATAAGGAAAAATTTAACCTTGCAGCATGAATCTACTATTATCATACCATCTTCAACTATCAATTCTACTTCATTTATTTTATAATCAGATAAATGTTACAGTTTTTCCTAAATGAAGCTTTATGAACAGGATCTGTTCTCATGCTGCAAGTTAGAAAAGCGATTGCTGTGTAAGAAGGGAGGTAATTTTTATGAAGGTTTATGCATTAGTCGGGAAAAGTGGAACTGGAAAAAGTACGAGTGTTTTGCATTATTGCCATGAACATAATATTCCGGCCATTATAGATGATGGGATTTTAGTTTTAAACGGACGAAAAATTGCGGGAACTTCCGCTAAGTATGAAAATAATGCTATAAAAGCTGTCAAGCGGGCAACTTTTTTTTACGAAGACCACCGCCAAGAAGTAATGAATGTCATTCGCATGACGGATATTGATAAACTATTAATTGTCGGAACCTCCATAAAAATGGTTGACTTAATAGCAGAAAAATTAATGCTGGAAAAAATCCATCAATATATTGATGTATCAGAAATTCGTTCAAATAAAGAAATTAATTTAGCACGCTATATGCGCAATACACAAGGGAAGCATGTGATTCCGATACCGTATATGCAAGTAGAGCCGAATAAATTAAAAAAAATCATCCAAGCAGGAAAAAAGCTTTTCTCCAAACATGCAAAATATATTGGTGAACAAACGATTATACAGCCCCATTTTACAACAGGAACGATAACAATCCACGAAGATGTGTATAATGAAATCATCACATACACTTGTAAGCAAATAAAATATGTTAGAGATGCGAAAATTCTCAACAGTGATTTCACCACTTTTCAAAGCGTAACGATTGAAGTCGAGCTGAACTGCTCCTTTGAACAGAATATCGTTGAACTTTTGCAGGAAATTCAAAGGAAAATAAATGAAGTGCTGCTATCTAATTTTGAAATTGAAATGAGTGCTATTCATATTCAGTTAGCAGCTATCAAACTTGAAATTTAGAGATGCAGAAAGGGCATCCAATATGTGACATATTGGTGCCCTTTATCATTACTATTAATTCCCCCCAAATTTAGGCTTTCTTTTTTCAACGAAGGAACGGACTCCTTCCGGAAAATCAATAGGATCAACACTTGTATCAAGCCCTGTCTCCCACGGAATAGAAACGGTTGGATTATTAAAGGAAACGGCCTTTTTAACAGCTAAAAGAGAGGCTGGAGATTGCTCCATAATCTTTTTTCCTAATTGGATAGCATAGTGATTTACATCTGTTTCATTGTCCAATAAATAGTTAATAAGCCCTAAATCATAACATTCTTGCGGTTTAAAGAGCCTGCCAGTATAAACAAGATCCATTGTTCTGCTTTTGCCAATTAAATCGGCAATTCGTTTAGCAAATGCTTGATTTATTGTAATACCTAATCTCCCAACCGGAAAACCCATCAATGTTTTTGGTGTTCCAATACGAATATCACAGGCCAAGGCAAGCTGGAAACCGGCACCCATGGCAGGTCCATTAATCACGCCAATCGTTGGCAGCGGAATTCTTTCAAAAGTAGAAATAGCTTCTTCCATCAACCTGAAAGCATCATTTGCTTCATCAATCGCTAAATCATTGAACTGTTTCAAATCTGAGCCTGAACAAAAAAGCTTTTTCTTTCCACGTAAAATCACAACTTTATTTTTTGAGTTTTGTGTGATGCGCTTGCCCACCGCTTTCAGGTCAACCCACATTCTATTTGTTAAAGCATTTTTCAGCTGTGGTCGATTAATCGTCACAATGGCAAAACCGCCGCTTTCTTGCAAAGAAATATTACCGTCCTTTTCAGTTTCTTTGATTGTAACCCTCATTTTATGACCCCTCCCCAACTGGATATTGTCACTGTATAATTTTAGTATCATATTAATTTTAACAGATATACAAGTCAAATCTATCTAAATACAGAAACAATCCTAAAACATGAGGCTGTCCAAAAAGTCAGGGTTACTGATTTTTGAACAGCCTCTTTTTTGTTAGAAAAGTAAATTTAATATTTGCCCTGCCATTGAATATTGCATTCTTTGTGTAGAAAAATATGTTTGCTGAAACAGATTTGCACGATTTAGGTTCATAAACTCTTGAGCCATATCTGCATCTCTTATTCTCGACTCTGATGCTTGCATATTATAATGCTTATTTTCACTATTTTGGATAGAGTAATCTAACCGATTAGTCGTTGCTCCGATAGACGATCTTGAGTCAGATATTTGACTAATCGCACCGTCAATTATTTTTAACGCATCCTTTGGATTCGTTTGTAAATTTACATCATTCAAGCTAAGTCCAGATTGAACATCTCCGAGCTTTCCGGCAAGTGCGCTAGATATGCTTGAAGTTAAGCTTTCACCATTAGCATTTGTAGTTGTATTACTATTTTGGAAGCTACCATCTAAAAGATTTTTAGTATTAAATTGAGTATTTCTTCCAATCGAATCAATCGTATCTCTAAGTTGGGTGAATTCCTGCTGAATAGCTGCTCGGTCTGATTCGGTTAATAAACCATTATTAGCTTGTACAGATAATTCTCTCATCCGCTGTAATACAGAGTGAGTAGAATTAAGGGCACCGTCTGCGGTTTGCATTAACGATTGACTATCACGCATATTTCTAACAGCAACATTTTCTCCGCCAATTTGCGCCCTCATTTTTTCTGAAATCGCTAAACCTGCAGCGTCATCTGCTGCTGAATTAATTCTCTGGGCTGTAGATAATTTAATCATTGCTAATTTTTGTTCATTACTAGCATAAGTTATATTCATTTTATCTCCACCTCCCTATTACTATTATAATTAGAAACTGATGGAAAATAAAGTTATTTTCAGTACTAATAATCCCGATTTATTAAATAATTCAATAAATGTTTCAAAAAGGTGGTATTGCATGGTACATCCTGCAAGGCTTCTATCGCAAGACAATAATGCTCCCACATCGCTTTTTTGGCATCTTCCAGACCTAGGATTGATACAAAAGTCGAACTGTTGTTTTCAATATCTTTTCCAATCGGTTTTCCAAGTAAGTTCAAGCTTCCTTCAACATCCAGTAAATCATCTTTAATCTGAAACGCTATACCAGCATGCTTTGCAAATTTCTTCAAAGCTTCCATTTCCGTCTCATTTGCGTTGGAGAGAATGGCGGGCATGATGAGAGAGGCTTCGAATCCCATCCCGGTTTTATAAAAGCACATCATATTTAATTGTTCCAGTGTCAATGATTTCCCTTTAGAATCCAAGTCCATCGCCTGCCCCTTACACATTTCAGCTGTTGTTTTAGCGGAATATTGAATCAAGTTAAGCACAGTTTTTGAATCGAACTCATCAAGCGATGCTTGTTCCATAACAGCCTTTTGGGTAAGAAAAATACCAGTTAATTCTGCTATTGCAATGTTACAGACTTGATGCAAGGTTGGACGCCCTCTACGGATGGACGAATTGTCTTGTGATGGTAAATCATCAAAAATTAGGGATGCAGCATGCATATATTCTAGTGATCTTAATAATGGCACGATTGCGGTACTATTTAAGCCATACCCGTTAACGGCCATGACCCAAGTCATGATTGGCCTTAATCGCTTTCCTCCACCTTCGAGAATGTAGTTTGCCGCATCGGTTATCGGCTCTTTCATCAAAGAAGCACTATCTGTTTTTTGGATTTTTAAAATATTGTTAATCTGATGGCGTGCGGTTTTGATAGTTTCTAAAAACTCTCCCTGCTCTTTCCGTTCATTTTTAAGAAAGGTAATGATATGGTCCCGAAGCAGCTTATCAAAGAAATCCACATCATCCGCTTTTCGAACTATCCTTTGAACGACATAATTGAAATTTTCGTTTCCAGATGCAAATAGTTTCATCACTTCATTGTATTTTTTCGTTCCGATTCGTTCCTTAAATCGTTTCAAACCGTTTATCGCCCGCTCCAAAATCACTTTACATGTCTTCATATCTGAGTGGTACACATTATGGATTAAATTGGAGATGACCGTCCAGTATAATTCAAAAGGATTAATAAGATCCGGACGCTTATTATAATATTTCATATAATACGTATACGGTGTGACCGTACCATTACTCATATCATCGAACATATCTGCAAAATCATCAGCCAGTTGGTTGTATATCCCATAAAAAAATGTTCGATTTTCAAAGCCCTTATCCCGAGGAGCATTGATTACTGAACGGGCAATTAATCTTGATGAAGAAGATTTTATTATGATTGGTATATAAAGCTCCTCATTGGTGTAATGTGGATATGATAAATCCTTTTCGCGGTCGACTTCCTGTGAATTAAAAAATATATACGATTGCTCGAAAAAATTTTTTATTGTCTCCTCGCTCTGATGGGCCTTAATATATTCAAAGGCATCCTTTAGTTCCGTATAAATAAATCGAATCAAGTCCTCGTTATTTCCTGTCCATTCACCTAATTCAGGTACAGTTCCTGTCGTTAGACTGGAACGTATCAAATCAGAATATTGTTTTTTCTCATTAACAGATAAAATGTTGGCATCTAAAAGATCATCAATGAAAGGATATGTCAGGCCATAGGAATAACCTAGCCTAATGGCATTATCAAGTTTCTCAGCGCGTTCTTCAGGCAATATCCCATCGCCTGTCTCCTCAAGCTTGTGCATCACGACCCCGGCAATAACTTTAATGAGTTTTCTCTGGGCATGTTCAACCTCCATCTCCTTCGGAATAATGGAGGATACAGTCTTTAGCTTATTTATCACCCAGATTATGGTCGATTCTACCCCTTCCTTCTGGGCCCACCGGTACAACCATGCTATGCTAAACATCTCTGTTTTATCTCCTCGGTCAGCTATGGTGGAATTGGTTAGGTGAATTTTTAAACTTGCAACTACACGTTGAATCTTTGTCTGTGTGTCAGGGGAATCTAGGACTTTGCCAAGATCCCGCAAGAAAATATAAGAGACGCTTCGATTCAAATAATGGTCAAGCTTGCCTGTGTAATCAAGCCATGGAATGTAATTATAATACCCCTCACGGACTTGTTTTCCCTTTCGAGGAGAAAACAAGGATAATAATGAGTGACGAATATGGTTGTGTTTCCAAGATTGAAAATCCTTTATTAAGGTATGAACATAGTTATTTTGGATAACCTGCTCATGAAGTAATTTAAAATAATCGGCAGCCTTTTGCTCTGCCAACCGATAGGATGCTTCGGGACTTTTTATTAATTCCTCATTCATAAACATTACCTCTACTTAATTTTCTCGTATGTATTTGCTTCCGACACTCACTTCTAAGTATATTTTTTACATTTTTAAACATTCTAAGGAGGACAACTTAAATTTATTTTACGGAGGATTAACAATGAAATTAGCAGCACATGAATTGCATGATTTAAATGAATTAACAATGAGCTGTGTCAACTCAATTACGAGCATGGGGTATATGCTACATCATGTTCAGGACCCAGAATTTAAGAAGCTTCTCGAAAGGCATTTACCGTTTCATATAAGGGACTATAATATGAAGGTTGAATTTTTGAATAAGGTAGAAGGGGCGAAAAAAGAACTGTCCCTGTTAAAAGAAGACAGGCAAGTTTCTGATGCTTACTTACAATCTGTCCTACCAGCATCTGCTGTCCAACCAAGAACCATGGTCGAAAACATGAACGACCGCGAAATGTCTACAGCCTATCTTTTAACATTAAAAAGAGCAGGGCGTGAGTATGCATGGGCGGCAATGGAGATGGTCAATCCAGAAATTCGTTCATTCTGTCAAACGGCATTTATGATGAGTTGCGCCCATGCCTATGACATGTGGCAGTATATGGCATCAAAAGGGTATTATCCAGTTGAAAATGCAAATCCCGCTGATACCGCCAAAATTGGAGCGATGTATCAGGTCATCCCAGAAAATCAAGAGCAAATCCAACAGTATATGGCTACCTACCAAAATCCAATTGCAGGAAATAGCGATCAACTATATCAATGAATTTTAGGGGGGAATTAATCTCCCGCAAGTGTCAAATAAGCCAAATAGTACACGGAAAGTCCCCCACCTAATTTCCTAATATATGATGGGGGACTAGCTTCTCTTAACGTTTTACTTCAATTTCAAAAGAAACTGAGATTGATTCTTTTCCATCTGTCACCTTTACTGTTATTGTCGCTTTTCCATCTTCAGCTAACGTTTCTGCAGGCGTAACCACCAATTTGCCGTTCTTTATCTCTGCTGTTGCTACCTTTAAATTGCTTGAAGTAACTGATCCTTCCACCAATGTTAGTTCATCCTCATCTGCATCTGTTGCTAAGGCTGATACTGCAAAAATCAGTGGTACTGCACCTTTGTTTACTGGATCTAGTTTGATTGGTATAGCCTTTGGCGCGTGGTTTGCCTTTTTTATCTCTATTACAAAAGATACTTGTATAGTTGCTTTTCCATCTGTCACCTTTACTGTTATTGTTGCTTTTCCATCTTCAGCTAACGTTTCTGTAGGCGTAACCACCAATTTGCCGTTCTTTATCTCTGCTGTTGCTACCTTTAAATTGCTTGAAGTAGCTGATCCTTCCACCAATGTTAGTTCATCCTCATCTTCATCTGTTGCTAATTGCGATACTTCAAAAGTGATTGGTCCTGTACCTTCCACCACTGGCTTTAGTACAATTTCCTTAGCCACTGGTCCATGGTTTATCTTTACTACTTCTATTACAAAAGATACTTGTATAGTTGCTTTTCCATCTGTCACCTCTACTGTTATTGTTGCTTTTCCATCTTTAGCTACCGTTCCTGCAGGTGTAACGACCAGTTTGCTGTCCTTTATCTCCGCCGTTGCTACCCCGAGATTGCTTGAGGTAGCTGATCCTTCTACCAATGATAGTGGATCGCCATCCCCGTCTTCTGCTAGTTCTATTGCACTATACACCAATGCCTTACTACCTTCTTCTACTGGGTCCAATATAATTATTTTCGGCTTCGGTGGTTGGTTTACATTTTTCACATGAATTTCAACAATAATCTGGATGGTGGATATTCCATCTGTTATTTTTACCGTTATCGTTGTAACTTCATCTTTTGTAACGGAAGCGGCTGGTGTTATCACCAACTTTCCAGCCTTTATCTTGACAGTTGCCGCCTGATGATTGCTTGATCCGGCTGACCCTGAAACAAATGTTAAAGGGTCTCCGTCACCATCTGTCGCAAAATAAGTTGGCTCAAATTCCAAATCTGCTGCCCCTTCACTGACTGGGTCTATCGTTACCTTTTTGCTAACAGGTGCTTTATTCTTCGTAACTACGAATGAAGTACTAGCCTTCAAATCAGCACTATTCATCATATCGTACGTTGCTTCAATCGTTACTTTCTGTTGTTCCTCTGTTTTCTGAATTGGCTTAAATGTAAATGTGGCCGACTTGGAGTCGGAACTAGTCAAAGTAACCACTAATGGTTCAAACTTTCCATCATTGATTGAATTTGTAAAAGTAAATTTATCAGGTTTCAGCCCACCAACTGGCCCACGATTTAGCGCAACTTTCACGTTGCCGTTAGATGCATTAACAATTGAAATAGCTAATTTTTCATCAATTGGATTAAGGGCCGCATTTTCCTTCATTCGATCAAGTACATTACGATCGGCAATTACATACACCCCAGGGGCTTTTTCTATTGTTGCTTTTGCAATAGAATTATCATCAGCAACCTTAATCATAGCGTCTGCTAGTACAGTTAATGCACCAGTAATTGACGCACCCGAGCGTATATTTAAATTAGCATTTGTCGCAGCCAAAATTATATTTTCAATTTTGGCATCATTGATAACCACTTCCGCTTTATCTGAAATATAAAGATCTTTCGTATCTGCCTTGAAGAATACCAAACCCGTACCCGCCGTTACAGTCATTTTTCTCAACCGTGTTTTTCCGACTGTTTCTACAAAGGCAGAATCAGATATCGTTACATACGTGTCGGAGAATGCATCCCCATTAAATGAAATGATATCATTGTTCGAATTTGTTTGAATTTCAACAGTGTCTATATCCGCATTGGAACTGCCTGCATCAAGGATTGTCGCTGTTTTCAGAATGACTTTGTTAACTTTCGTTCCTTTACCAAAGACAACGCGGATTGTTCGGTCATCTTGAACAGTTATATTTTTAAAAACTACTGTATCAATCAAATGAATACTGTTTGCCCCACCAGATTTAATTGTAATGTAGTCAGCTTCAACATTATTTAATGTCACATTACCATTATTACCAGGGTCTAGAATTAAATCAGTCACAGTTACATTTCGAATAAAGGCATCCTGTGTAATAGTGAGTTTGTTATAATCACCACCGCTAATGTAACGGACATTATCGTTATCATTACCATCATAAGAGTTATACTCTGGATTATATTTTCCATTAATATAGTTGATATTCTTTCTTTGCAAGTTGCTTGCTACAACATCATAAAGGTCGACATTGCGCGGTAGTTCAATATTATAAACTTTTGTGTCGCTTCCAAGTATAAGATCCACATTTTTATTAGCTACGATAATCTTCGAGATAGTTTTTTCAGAAATAATCGTTGCATCTTCTGTAAAATTAAAATACCTTGCAGTCGTACTTCCCCTTGCTTCCAAACGGACATCTCTAGCATTACCTTCTACAGCTTGAAGCTTTGAATCTTTGAAAATCACTCGACTCTTGTCACCGCTGTTAATATTTGTGCCGCCGTTTACGATTACATCCTCAGCATAAAAATCGTTTTTCATCTTATACGTTATTGTTAATTCTTTATCAACCTTTATGCTTTTTAATGACACGTAATCGGCGTTAACAATAAGATTACCGGCAATTGTGCCGTCCTTACCGTCCAGCACTAATTTCGATGAAGAACGTCCGTTTTCATTTAACTCCAATTTTGTTATTGTTCTAATTAAACCATCGGACTGTACAAATTCTATCTTTGCTCCATTCAATACATCATCGTTGTGGGTTCCCAAAATGTTTTTAACGCTGCTTGTCAATGTATAGGTAATACCGGAAATTTTCACGCTGTTACTTGTAATTTTTTCAATGACACCATGGTCGTCCCAAGAGATTTTATCAACTGGTGGTTCCTTTTGTGGTGGTTCTGTTTGGCTGGCCTTCCCTGCCCTATATACAAAAGTTGCCATTTCTCCGCGCGTCACAGCATCATTGGGAGCAAAGCTCAAGGCGGATTTTCCTGATGTCACTTTATTTGCATATAAAATTCTTACTGCAGGAGCATACCAGCTATTTACGGGGATATCCCGAAACGGCAAATAAACGCTAGTAGCCGATTTCAGCTCATATGCTCTTACAAGCATGCTTGCCATTTCCGCACGGGTGATGGTTCTGTTTGGTCTAAAAGTACCATCTTCATACCCGCCAATTCCACCAGCTTGCGCCAACGTTGTTACCGGCTGGTAAAACCAATCACCACTTGATACATCACGGAATCTAGAGTAAGAATTAGTATTCTTTGAATCTAATCCTAGGTCATAAGCGATAATCTTTGCAGCCTCAGCACGTGTGACCGGTTGATTCGGCTTAAAACTGCCATCCGCATATCCGCCAATCACGCCTCTAAGCGCCATCTCATTTATAGCCTCATAATAAAAAGCATTTTTTGAAACATCTTTGAAGCTAACGGCCGCATCTGCGGTTGAAATTTTTGAAGTAACCGTCATAGAAGATACAACTGCTAATGAAACAGCTACAGAAATCAATTTTTTACAGGTTCGTTTGAATCTACTGGACATTTTGAACAGCCTCCTTAGAAAAATTTTTAAAAAAACTCCTAAGTAAGTTCCTTTGCATGATCAATGTGAAGCAAATTCTGCATGATTAAATGAATCACGCCGCAGATTGGTGGTGCGCATTTGTTATTAAATTGTTGAAATTATAGAAATTCGTCTTTCTTAGATGATTAATTTGGGGAGTAAGATGAGCTTCATAATGTTGTATGTCTACCTATATTTTACCATAATACTATATTCACAATTGTTACATCTTTGTTATGAAGTGATGACAGAGATTAAACTATGCTACCCAAAAAGTACCGAATGGGATAAAATAATGGATGTTAGCGCATAATTTTCTTTTTGTTGGGGGAGTTAACTTGGATAAAAGACTAGTAGTTTGAATTGTACATGCCGTTTAGGATTGCCATCCCAACGGCTTCTTTTTTATGATTATCCTATAAGAATAAGAAATGTGCTCCATATAATTTAACAATTATCTATAAGCTCTTAATGTTTTACTAACTTTGGCTGATAAACCTGAAACATTATCATTTGTTTTTCTTAATCGTTTACATACAATTTCCAAAATTTTTATAGTTACATCTGGATTATTTCTTAAGAAATTAAGAAATACTTCTCTTGATAAGGATAGTAAAACTGAATCTTCAATAATTCTTGCTGTGGCAGATCTTGGCTCTTGATCTATAATTGCTAACTCTCCAAAACTATCTCCCTTTTCAAATGTCGCGATATATTTATTATCTCGATATATTTTAACTTTTCCAATTAAAACAACATAAAATGTATCGCCAATATCTCCCTCTTCAAAAAGCTGCTTACCTTCTTGGTATCCCTTAACCTCTGAAACTTCCTCTATTTTTTGAAGTTCTTCTAACGACAACATTTCAAATAATGGTACTTTACTTAAAATCTTTAACATATCCACCATTTTACATTCCTCAACTTTGCAAAAAAATTATATTTAACAAACTAAAAAATTCAAACTTCCCAATATCCGTTTATTCCCAAAATTATTATAACACGTTCTCTTGGCGTAGCATTCATAATTCTTAAAATTTTGGATAAATTTATACTTTAGGTTTTCGTATTCCGTAAATGACACTAAAAAAAGAAATAGACCTCTCACCAAAGGTTAAGGTCTATGTCAATCATAATCAAATCACAAATGTTGAAAAACCAGATCCGCTGGTGACATGCTTAAGGCGCTTGTTAATCTTTTCTGGGCTTAGTTTCCTTTCCTTTTGACTTTCTGCCCATGCCTTCATATCATGATGCTCCGGGTGCTTTTCATTTGCTATAATTCTCAAATATTCTTCAAAGCCCCCTTCCCCTCCCACATCTTCTGGGGGCCTTTCTCCGTTTCCTTCTAGATATGTAGCTTGGAATGTTTTAGATTTTACTGCCTTTTCAAACGTTATCGTATGCTTCCATGCGTCTCCAAAATCATATTCATAAATGATCTTACCATACTTCGGAAAAATATCCTCAAGTGCAACAAATCGCTCTTGTCGAATATCAAATTCATCAAAATCTAAATATTCCAGTGTTTCCGGATCATCATCCATAACAATTTTAATCGGCTTGTTTCCCGCTCTTTCCACAACAAATTCATGCAAGTGATAGTTTTGCCAATCAAAAATGGTTTGAATGATATTATGAAGATGTCTAAAGGAATAAGTTGAAGGCACTAGGATCCGTCTCCAAATGTCATGGCCCTCAAGTTTGATTTGAATTTTAAGTTGATATAGGTCATTATCTAAAACCTCTTCTACAGCTGAATTTCCATCAAGACCATAAACATTACTAAGACATTCAAGCATTTTTTCGTATGGATAGAACCCTTCATCTGCTCCAGATATTTGAATAAACCTACCTGCTACAATGCTAATATATCTTTGAATCCTTGTTTCTTCGTCTAAATATTCTTGCATAAACTCAATTTCACGCACAGCATTATTCATCTTTGCTACCATGCTTCTACTAGCTGTTTTAGAAAAAGAAATCTCACCAGCTTTAGCCATATAAGCTTCAATCACTTCTTTACGGACACCTTCCATACGTAAAGCCCCAGTAACAGCCTCATAAATCAATTCCTTTATTTTGGAAAAGTCCTTCGTACTCGGACGGTAGATAACAACAGGATATCTTGTTTCATTATTCATCAAAATGATTGCTTTTCTTCTGTCAATACTGACAAAATTGGCATGCCAAGCGAAAAAACTATTTGGGAATTCCTCATGACCTTCAGGAGAAGCCAGTTCACTGCCCTTTATTCCTATCTTATCAAGCAAGGCTTTTGTACATTGAACTAACATTTCATTCACCCTATCATTTATAATTCTTCCTTTAAATCTTCAAGCCAATTTATTCAGACAAGTCATTACACCTAAACAACATCAAAACTCGTTTTCATGTCTTTTGAAAAATTCATAATATGTACGCACGTTTTCCAATTCTGTCCATCGTTTCACAACAACAGGGGTTTCATCAAGGTCATATATTTTTGCCCCACTCATAGAAAGCAAAAAGGGGGAATGTGTTGATATAATAAACTGACAGCCAAAAAATCGAGCAGAGTCTTCAATAAATTTCATTAATTCTAGCTGTCGTTTTGGAGAAAGACTGTTTTCCGGTTCATCTAATATATAAAGTCCATTTTCACCAATTTTTTCAGTGAAATACAGGAATGCACTTTCACCGTTCGAATATTCCCTCACATTATCCATCAATTCATTTCTAACAAAACGTGACTGCGTCTTACTTCTAGCTGTATTTACTTTTTTTAGTTGTTCGTAATCTGCAATAGATTTCATTTGAAATCGGGAATATTTCGCATCTAAATATTCATCAAATATTTTTTCGCGTTTTTGGTCAATTCCCTCATTGAGATTCCGTATATTCAACATATAGTCGAATACATCATCACTTGTAATAATTCTGCTATTTTCAGGGATATCTGTTTCCAACTGCATCTCACACATATTTACGTAATCGGGATAAAAATTAGATTTATTATAGATAGAATCACGTTTGACGCCAGTTTTTTCTGCTATAACATGTAATGCCGTAGATTTTCCTGAACCGTTTCCGCCATATAAAATCGTAATCGGCTCAAATACAATGCTGTCAATACCTCGTCTTGATAATATCTTAAATGGATAAAACGAGTCATAGCACGTTCTTTTTACGTTTATGAAAAAGTCAAATTCCATATCCTCATTTGGAAATGTAAATGCATTTAAATAAATCATAGACTTCTCCTACCATACGATTATATAATCTCCTGTCCCTCTTTCTCTATTTGCCTTAATTTTAACAAATAAACCTTTATCATAAAATAACTAACCTCTTCCGGCAACAGTTCTTTAATTGGCTTTAGCTTACCCGGACCAACCTCAGCAACTGCCTTTTCTAAATCATTCATGTACTTTTCCGGAAGCACAATTGAATAGTCAACCTTCATTCCATTTTGGATACATTGAATAAGGTGATTTTCAATCGTGCTAATCGCTAATTGCCGGCGGGATGTAATTTCCTCCACTGTCAGACCCTCCTGATGCAGCTTATACGTTTCAATATGAGAATCGGTTACAGACCTTTTAGCTGGCTTCTGTGAAAGCGGCGCAGTGGTAAGGACCCTTTCCCTATCTGGATGTGCCTCGCAATACTTACTAATTTCCTTAATGAATATTTCACCGTATTTTTCTAGCTTATGTTGTCCTACTCCGCTCACCTGTAAAAACTCTTCCTCAGTCAGCGGTAGTTTTGCACACATATCCTTTAACGACGCATCTGAAAAGATAACGAATGGCGGTACATGCTCCGCTTCTGCTACCGTTTTTCTTAAGCTGCGAAGTTCCTCAAATAAAGGATCATCATTGGATACTTGCTTTATTGTAACGGCCTCTTTTCTAAAAACCTTCTGTTGGCGAGTCAAGACAGCTTTTCCAGCTGGTGCAACATAGATAGTAGGATAGGCTCCTTGTTCAACCCCAATTAAATTAATGGAGATAAGGAAATCAATCAGCTCTGTAACTTGCTTAGCACTTTGCTCCTTCATAATTCCATAGGTTGAAAGCCTATCAAAGCCGAAATCCAGTACTTTTTTATTTCTTGAACCCGTTAAGACGGCCGCCGTCATTGCCTTCCCAAATTTTTGCCCCATCCGAATGATGCAGCTTAACACCATCTGCGTATCCTTTGTCACATCAATCTTTATTCGGGTATCGGTGCAATTTCCGCATTGCCCGCATGGTTTCGTTTCTTTTTCGCCAAAGTATGTAAGGATAAATGATTGAAGACAGCTTTCTGTATGACAGTAATCAACCATCTGCTGCAGTTTTTCTAGTTCCTGCTGCATCCTTCCCTGTTCCGCCGATTGATCAATCAAGAAGCGCTGGATTTGCACATCTTGTGGAGAATAAAGAACCGTACACTCACTAGGAAGACCGTCCCGACCAGCACGTCCGGCTTCCTGATAATAACTCTCCATATTTTTAGGCATCTGATAATGGACAACATAGCGTATATTCGATTTATCAATGCCCATTCCAAAGGCGGAGGTTGCCACCATCACATCTGCTTCATCTTTTAAAAATCGGTCTTGTTCATATGCCCGGGTCTCATCTTTCATTCCTGCATGATATCGTGCCGCATTAATGTTTTCTTTGTATAGCCATTCATATAGCTGATCAACTGTTTTTCTTGTCGCCGCATAAATGATGCCCGCCTCATTCTTATTCTTTTTCACATAATCCTTTAGAAATGCGAGGCGATCCTGGCCCTTGATGACAGCAAACGAAAGATTTTTCCGTTCAAAGCCTGTAATTATTGAATTAGCAGAATTGATTGACAGGGAATCACAAATGTCTCCCCTTACCTTTGGCGTTGCTGTCGCAGTTAGCGCCAATATTACAGGTTTTCCCGGAAGTTTATCTATTAATCTTGAAATTTGCAAATAGCTCGGACGGAAATCATGCCCCCATTGTGAAATACAGTGGGCTTCATCTACCGCAATAAGAGGAACCTTAATGTTTTTTACTAATTCCTGAAAATCATAGGATTCAAGCCGTTCCGGTGCAACATATAATAGCTTGTATCCGCCATGAATGGCTTCTTCAACTGTTTCTTTCGCTTCCTCTTGGCTAAGTGTACTATTGATATAAGCGGCAGGAATTCCAAGCTGATTTAATGTATCTACTTGATCCTTCATAAGGGATATGAGTGGTGAGATAACCAAGGTGGTTCCTGGAAGCATAAGTGCGGGTATTTGATAGACAATAGATTTGCCACCGCCTGTTGGCATCACACATATTGTGTTGTTTCCTTGGAGTACCGAGAAAATCGCCTGCTCTTGGCCGATACGAAACGACGAGTACCCATAATAGGTTTTAAGAAGTTCATGAGCTTTTTCTAGCAAGACAGAAGGCCCCCTTTCTTTAGTGAGGAATTTATAGTGAGGATTGTCCTATTTATTTTATCATGTTTTTAATATTGGTGCTTATGCTCAATTCTTTATTCTTATTTTTCAATTACATCGGTGCGGGAACATATTTATCACATCCATAAAAGCAGTTTACCGCTTACCAAAATCAATCCCAGATATTATATAAGGAATTGCTGATTTAATAAATTCATCCGACGATATTTGCTTACTATTTCTTCTCCACTCTACAGAGACCCCGTAAATTCCCCAGCTTAACATAACAGCAGTAATTTTTAAGGCTTCATTCTCTTCAACTGTATTTTGTTTTAACAACATTTTATAAAATATTACTTCGAGCTGTTCCCTAATAATACGGGCAATGGTTTCTTCGTATCCTCTATGACAACGATTTGATAAAGATTCTTGAAAATTGGTTATAGCCATGAAGATACTAATAATAAATGCTTCATTTAATTCATTTTTTTCGAAGTTATTACTATTCAAATTAATCAATAATACTTCCGATAATACCTTTTCTAATAAATCATATATATCTTCAAAATGATAATAGAATGTAGCACGATTAATCATAGCCTCTGTTGTAATATCTTTAACAGTAATATCCTTGAATTCCTTTTGACCCGAAAGGTTAATGAAAGAATCCATAATCAATTTCCGAGTACGAAGAACTCGGGGATCCGTATTTGTATGAGTCATATCATTATCCCTCCTACTTTTTCAACATTTTTTACTATGTGTTGGATATACAACACATTCAACGAACTATTGGTGTAATTGATTTTTATTATCCGCTAAACTTGAATTATGAGCAAATATAAGGAGGAAATTCTAAGATGACAAATAATAATATGATTTGTGATTTAGAAACAGGTGTATGTGGGGTATCTGAAGAGGAAGAAATGGAAATTATTGATTTTAGTCAACCAAAAAAATCAGTTAATCTCTATTATGTAACTGATCCTATTTGCTCTCATTGCTGGGCAATTGAACCTCAGCTCCGTCGTTTTAAAGAACAATACGGACACTATTTTAACTTCCATACGGTTATGGGAGGATTGCTGGAAAAATGGCATGATGGACCTATTGATCCTGCTAACGGGATTTATAAACCCGCTGACGTTGCCGGCCACTGGAGAGAGGTGGGGGAATATTCCCGTATGCCAATTGACGGATCACTAATGATTGATAATCCCGTTCAATCATCCTACCCGCCCTCACGTGTATTTAAAGTAATTCAAAAACATCATAATGATGCCTTAGCCTATGAGTATTTACGTCGTGCCAGAGAAACTCTTTTCGCATTTAATCAAAATATTTCGGATAAATCCGTTCTGATTGACATCGTGAGTAATCTAGGACTTGATGGAGAGGCAATTATAAATGAAGCCGAACAACCAATCGGTCAACAATTATTAAATGAAGATTTTAGTCTTGCTAGAAGCCTTGGAGTTAGGGGATTTCCGACTATCATCATGATTAATGATGAAAATAAAGGCATAAAAGTTAGTGGCAGTCGACCATTTGAATACTATGTTGAGGGACTAAAACAAGTTCTAAATGTAGAAGAACTACAACCAAAACAACAACCACCCCTTTCTAGCTTGCTTGAAAAAGAAAAACTGCTGTTTTCAAAAGAAATTGAAGTGATGTATAATGTTAAAAAGCTAGATATTAACAACTTTATCGAAAAAGAACTTTCACCAAGTAGTTATCACGTGAAGGAAATTCTAGGAGAATTATATGTTCAACTACTACAGAATAAAGGAGAATGACAATGGCATTTTTATTACAAGTGGATTTCAAAATGAATGGACCTTTCGGAGATGAAATGGCAGCGGCGTTTTCTGATTTAGCAAAAAGTATCAATGAGGAAGATGGATTCATATAGAAAATATGGACAGAAAATCCTGAAACACATGAATCTGGTGGAATTTATCTTTTCGAGACAAAAGAAGCAGCCGAAAAATATATCGAGATGCATTCTAAACGATTAGGAGGCTTCGGAATAACAGATATCAACGCAAAGATCTTTGCCGTCAATTCTAAACTTACTGAGATTACAAAAGGTCCAATAAAATAAGCTGGTAAAATCTTGATGCCGCAAGCCAGTATTCAAACAACGCATATAAATGATTAGCACCCCCTTGGTACAATGAACGTATCAATTAAAAGGGGTGCTTTTCTTATACCACAACAAAAACTAAAAATTGTCATTTTTTTAGAAACTTTGATTATCAATTATTTTGTAACTCCAACCTCACAACATTTTCTATGTGGCTTGAGTGGTAATGGCAGACATATTGATGTAGTGATGTTTACCTTATAAAGAAAATCCCATGAATTAATAAGAAATCACACAACCAGTTTTTTAACCGTCTCTACGCTTCCAAATTAAAGTAAATCTGACAATCCTTTTCGTTGCTGTTTCACTGAATTTGCTAGTGATAATGCTCTTTCCCATGTTTTTTCCGTTTCATATTTTAAAAACTCGTACAGAGGATTCAGTTCCTCGGTTTCATCATACTTTTGAAGGCACTCATAATACATACGTTTATCTTCATCATAAACAATAAGGGGAGGATGATTATGTGTCATGAGATAGTAATTCATAATTGTTCTTCCAACTCGTCCATTACCATCTGCGAAGGGGTGAATATACTCAAACCTTGCGTGAAGATAAGTAGCAACCTTTAAGACAGACTCCCCTTTATACTCATTTACCTCTACTATCAAATCCGTCATGTCTTTTTCCACATTTTCCACTGCAGAACCGACCTCATGTATGCCCGTTACATAATCGTGCTTTTTAAACTCTCCTGGTCGTTCTTCGTTAGCAATATACCTGCGTTCATCATATGTCCCACCTGTGAGAACTTTGTGGATTTCTTTGACTAACTGAATACTGAGGACCTCTTTTTTTACAACTTTTTCTTTTAAGACTTCGTAGCACATCTTTTGATTTTGCTGTTCAAATACCGCACGTGGGCTACCAGTATAGTTTACAACTCTCCCATTTTCAAAAATTTCTCGTGTATCGTGATAGGTAATTTCTTCGTTCTCCATTTTCCCAGAATGATATGCAAATAAAATTCGGAAACTATCAAGGTATTTATCCAAATCATCGGCAGATACAATTTTATAGGACTTCCACAGTTCAACAACCCTACTATATTTCTCTTCCAAAAGCATTCCCTCCACATTCATATTATTGTAACACTCAAAGATTTATCTAGAAATGTACAAATCGGGAGCAGACTTATGATGAGGCCAGCACAAAATTTATACTCTTTTCCAACCTTTTATATCCCCTAGTTTACAGTGACAATATTTATTGCATCAAAATAATATCATTGTATAAAGTTACTATATGCCTTTCCTGATAGCCAATCTTTTTCAGCCTTACCATTTCATTTTTTACTGCTGACAATTCAGGCGCCTTAATGTTGTCTAGCTTCGAAGCACTTATAGGAGATATTTCTTTTTCTGATAATGCCTCGATATAATCTTGAACTGTATATCGCCAAAAACGAATGAATTTACCATATTTCATTCTTAATCTCTGTGCCATTTGAAGACCCTCTGGGTCATAATCACCTGAGTAATAGATAGTCACATTTTCATTACATAATTTTTCTATTAATTGCAAAGTAGCAAATTTAAATTGCCCATGAGTACAAACAAGGGGCAAAGGTTCACCTTTATACATATCTAAAATACTTGAAAATACACCAGAATTCTCAACAACGTATACACGATCCCCTTTTTTAGGAAATAACCTATCATATTTAACTAATTCTCGAAGTGGTACGTTATGCACACTATTTTCATCATACAGGCAATCCCAAGAGCGGACATTTTCGCCATTTTTTACTGCTATTAAGCCTGAACATGTAACAAAGTTTTGTAAGTCATCTTTTAAAATGCCGTTTTCGTACAATAATTCATTTACTGCTTCTACACTTGTGTCATTTATATAGGGAGTGTTGTTTTTATTCGATCTTATAATTTGTAAGGCTGTTACAAACTCTGTATCCTTATCAAAATAATGTGGGTCTCCAGCAATACGTTCAGCTAAAACCGGCAGGCGAAGCTTTGGAGAAAGTGGCAACAACATTAATGTTTCAAATTTTTTTTCAATAGAGCTGTAATCTTTTTGGTTATAAGATTGAATAAAACCAATTGCTGCTGATTCTTTATTCAAGATTGATTCCGTTAACTAATTCGTATTTTGAGATGGATATTGATTTACGAGTTGCCGAAAAAAATCATTTTTTGCTTCTTCTAGTTGCTTTACATCTTTTTTATAGAAAATTTCTCGACCTACAACCACTTCAACAACCTTGTGAAAGTCTACACCTTGAAATTTCGTTTCTTCTAATTTCTTTTCAAATCTCCCCAATGAGACAGTCGCAGAGGTTTTCTTTGAATAATCTCGTCCAAACCAATTACGTAATACTCTCTTCTCGTTATCTGTTAAGTTAGATATGATAATACTTCCACCTATATGGCCTATACTTTCCATCTTCGCAGCAAATTTTTCAAAGAGACGAGAGTACCCCGCCTCATTTTTAAAATAGTCTATTGCATCCTGCAGATTATTCATACAATCACCTAACAACTTCTAACTTTTCTAACGAATCAAACAAACTTTGTTGTTCAACTGTTGGTTGAATTACAACTTCTTCTTTTACCGTTTGTAACTCGAGACCATTCCATTTATACAGCATTACAGTTACGTCTTTGGCATTTTGAGGTCGGATTATTTCTGCAATGGATAAAGCATCAACCGTTTCATACGTTCCCCATAAAGCTTGAGAATTTAAAATATAGTTCATTCCAAAATCATTCATTAGTTTAAACATTGCGGAAATATTATTTTCGTCTACCCCAGCAAATGCCTCGTCCATCGAAATGATAAACGGAGCTGAATCACCTGCTGAAATAAATTTAGAGTAGAGAGCTGATAATAATGGAATATACATGGACATCGCACGTTCTCCACCACTTAATGTGTTATAATTTGTTTTTGTTAATTCTTTACGATTTTCTCCTTCTTTTTGATAATAAATTTTAAACTTAAACCATTCACGATAATCTAAAATCTCTTTAATTAACACATCAAATGATTTATCTCTTAATGCATCATCACTTTCATAGCTTTCTTTAGCAAATTTTATTTTAGAATTAAAGTGTTTGCTTAATTTATTATAGTCGCTGTCTTTTAAAGTATTTGGATCCTTTTGTAATAATCGTACTAAATCAGCCGTTGACATTTCTCCGTCCTCTGTTGCTTTCCTCGGTTTCCATTGAAGCCACAGCTTCAACCCATTAGAGGCATTCGTTTCCATCATATACTCGTTAATTTCTTCTTTCCATGTATCCGCTTGGCTAATTAACTCACGAATACGCTCTCCAATATTATCCAAAATCACTTCTTTATATAATCTTTCATCTTCCTCTGTTAAAGCAATTTTAATTGCTTTAATTTGTTGTTCAATGATATGTTGAAGCTTTTGTGGAGATACTAATTTTCCATCCGTAGTTAAATGTATAATTTGTCTTGTTGAGATTGCTGTTATTTTATCTAATTCATTTGCAAATTGTTCATACCCCTCATCACTAATATCCTTAAAAAATGAATCAGAATCAGAAAGTGTTAGTGAGTATTCCTCTAATCCTTGGACTCGAGCTTCGTTAAAGGATGCCACCATACTATCCCTCAATGATTGAACCTTTTCTCTTGAAAAATGAACATCATCTTCTATAGCAGCCTCTGCTAAGGCAACCATATCTTCTTCAACTGTTAAAACCTCTTTATCATATGTCTCGACTAATTTGCGATTCACCTCCTGAACAAAACTTTCTTTTGTCCATTCAAATGTTTCTTGATAAAAGTGAACAGATGCTTTTTCTCGATCAATTTTTGCTTCTATTGTTGGAATTTGTCCTTCTAAAAGACCTTCTTCTTTCTTAATTTCTTCAAGAAGCTGCGGTATTTCTTGTATGCGCCTTTCAGTTTGTTCAATCTGTTCCTCTATATTCCCAACATCTTTTTCGTTAATTGTTCTTTTTAGTTCCTCTATTCTTACATTCGTTCGATTTACTTCTTTTTCCTTCAATAAAGTAAATTCTCTCGCTTCTTCAATATCATCTTCTGCTTTATCCTGTTGCTCTTCCATAAGTCATTCGTTTTATCATTTTAAGACGGTTTATCTGACCTTCAAGCAAACCATTGCTGTATGGTGATAACAATGCATTTCTTACTGCCTGATATCACTACGAAGTCTAAAAGCATAATTATAAAATGGATTTTTCTTATCTGACAATTGCTCTTGAATCCATTTTAAAAAGGTTGGCAGATCCCTCGTTTGTATAGATTTACGATATGTTTGGATTGTGTTGTAAAGGCTTTTTAGCGAGGGATACAATTCGAAACATTTTTCTAGAAAATATCTTTCTTCTTTATCTATCTCTTCGTTGAGTTTCCACATCGAGGCTCCTGGTTTTTTTCTAGAAATATGAAATTTATTTTCTTTAGAAAGATTAAATTTACGTTCCTTACGGAAGTGTTCAACTATCCTACGTATAGCCGAATAAGTGCCGGTATATCCTTGATCTTGCAACTTAGAGTATATCTCTTTAACTGTGTTTCCTTCTTGTTCAAGAGAGATGACTATATCATAATATTGGTCGGCAGGTTTATTATAATGACGATTGGACGATGGTGGCTCATTCATTTTTATATATTTCCGAATGGTCCTTCTATCAATCTTATACTCTCTTGCAAGTCTGGAAAGATTCTTACATTTATCGTGTGCTTGTTGAATCTCTTGAATAAGCTCCCACTTTTTATTTCGTCTGTTTTTTATTATTTGCTCAGCTTTAGTTAACGGAATCTCCTTGGCTGGTAATTGTCCCTCGCACCAAGTGATAGAGGCAGGAACTATAGTTGAAAGAAAGGAATCAAACTGCTTTTTTGCATTTCTAATAAAATGCCAACGGTCATAAATCTGAGAAATAGAACTGCTTGCATCTGTAATACCTTGACGAAACCCTGTTGTAAATCCATCGCGGCTAACAACTTCAATAAATGGATACTTTTTAAGCCAAGCTGTGACTGTTTCTGGTAGACGATCAGGCAAAAGTGCTAAAGGAGCCCTAGATTGAAGACCACAAATCAGTGTGCCATAGGTATGACCTTTACAAAATGCGATTATACAGTAATAACCGTATATCTGATTAAAAAAATCGTGATATACGGTTATTTGTGATGCAACCCTACCGTGAAGGTGCCTTTTTTATTTCGGGCTTACGTTTTAATCTCTGTTTTTATATAATAGATGAATAGTAGTTTCAAATGAAGGGAGTTTTAAAATTTTTGAAAGTATTAAGGTGGGATAGTATATGAAAGCGATCATTCAGGATGTACTTTTTGATGAAGCAAAGGATTTCATTTATCAATGTTATTCGGAATTAGGAAAGTCAGCAGTGGAAACACAAAAACGAATAAAAGAGATCAAAAAACAAATTGAACTATACCATCATTATGATCATACATTTGAAGAGCTCCAGCATGGAGCAAGAATGGCATGGCGAAATAGTAATCGTTGTATTGGAAGACTTTTTTGGGAATCGCTGCATGTATTTGATCAAAGGGATTGTGACACGGAGGCTGAAGTAGCAGAAGCACTTTTTAAACACATTGAATATGCAACAAATGGCGGTAAAGTCATTCCGACGATATCAATATTCAAACCAGCTGTTGGTAAGGAGGAACAGTTCCGAATTTGGAATTATCAGCTTATCCGCTATGCAGGATATGAAACAGACCAAGGTGTGATTGGAGATACCTCGTCTATTGGACTTACAAAAGAATGTGAAAAGATGGGATGGATAGGGAAAGGCACACATTTTGATATACTGCCAATTGTCATTCAAAAAAATAGAGGTCAACCAAAGTGGTTTGAAATTCCTAAGGATATTGTTTTAGAAGTTCCATTACGCCATCCGGAAATAAAAGCGTTTGCTGATTTGCACTTGAAATGGTACGGTCTTCCCTTAGTTTCTGAAATGAAGCTTGAAATTGGCGGCATTCATTATACAGCTGCACCATTTAATGGTTGGTATATGGGAACGGAGATAGGAGCAAGAAATTTTGCTGATAACTATCGTTATAATATGTTATCGAAAGTAGCGGAAATAATGAGACTTGATACTAGCCGTGAAGCAACTTTATGGAGGGATAAAGCTCTCGTAGAGTTAAATGTTGCTGTTCTCCATTCATTTAAGGAAGATGGGGTAAGTATTGTTGACCACCATACAGCAGCAGCACAATTTAAACTATTTGAAGAAAAGGAAGTCGATTTAGGTAGGGAAATCACAGGAAATTGGACTTGGCTTATACCACCGCTATCGCCTGCAACCACCCATATTTTCCATAAGCCTTACACGAATAAAACAAATAAGCCGAATTATTTCTATCAGGAAAAACGTTACTAAAATAAAAATTAATAGTTCTTGGTGCTATGACACCCAGAATTTATCGAAAAGTAACAACTCCAACATCATTGTTACTGTCCAATAGAGGCTGTAAGGATTTTTGGGTATTGATATGGAAAATGACCGATTGTCGGATAAGAATAAGAACTTCGCTCTATTTAGTACAATTTTAAATTCTATTACTTTTTTAATTTGTGGAAAAGCAACTCAAGATGATTCCTTACTTACGAATCAAAACTTTCAAGTCATTAAAGCTTATGTAAATGAAACATTTGATTGTTTGTTTTCAGTCTTACCTAGTGATATAACAAACAGAAAAAAATATCTTCTAGGTAAGGCATTGATTACAAGGTATTTGCAAATTTATTTATCAATCGAAAAATGACTTGATATTATCAGATGAAATAAGCAAAGAGAGTATTACCTTTACAGGAAGTATTGCTGGAATAAATGCTGATAGCAATAGAAACATTCATATCTTCTGCTATACTTGGTAATATACCGGCAATGACAAAATCATCTGTACCAATAATGAAAGTACCTACTACTAAAATGAAGATACAGTAATTCATTTTATGTCACTACCTTTACGTCGATTTTCTACATTGGTCCAAAAATCAATTAAGTTTTCTAACTCACTTTCAACTTCCTGTAAATTACTTATTTGCTCACGAGTTTTCTCTAATTTTTCTCTGTAAAGAGAAAGTGCGGTAGAAGCACAGTCAGAAGAGTTACTATCTACGGGATGAAAAGATCCACAGGATATAACAGGAAAAATCTCATCCGTATTTAAACCTAACTCTAAAAAAAGTTAAACTGCTTTTACACGCTCCACATCTTTTTCGCTATATATACGATATCCATTTTCTAATCGCTTTGGATAAATTAATTTTTTCTCTTCATAATATCGAATTGATCGGATGCTGACCCCGGTTTTTAATGACAGTTCGCCAATTTTTATTTTATTTTTCCCTCCTAAACTACTACGTTATAGCCATATTAAAGTATGACATGGTGTGAGGGTCAATAACTAATCTTCGATTTCTAAGGTCCTCAACATTTTACTGTTAAAATATCCAATTCATAGGAATATTCCCAAACATTAGTTTCTAAACTTAATTTGGATATTCGGATTATCAGGTGGAAAAACATAATAGCTGGTTGATTTTTGGTAAACTAAAGTAAAAAATTTTAAATAAATTGTATCTTCGACAAACGGGCCATATTGCAGAACAACTCCTTTAAAAAATTAGATTTCTATGGTTATAGATTTTAAAGAAGATTGTGAAATTATAACTTAAAGTAAAGGAACAGATTATATGAATAAAAAACATCTTGCAACTAATATATAAGTGAATTATTATATAAGTTAATTCTTATATGGAAGGAGACGACTTATTTGGATAATCTTGAATTAATGGCGAAACAGTTAAAAGCTGTGAGTGATCCTAATCGCTTAAAACTATTGGCTTGTCTCAAAAAAGGGGAAGTATGTGCTTGTGACTTTGTTGATGTATTGAGGATTTCTCAACCTGCTGTAAGTCAGCAGTTGAAAAAATTAAAAGAGGTTGGAATTATTGCTGAGAGACCGGAAAGAACATGGAAGCATTATCGATTAAATGACTCTTTACCACCGTATATTCAAGCCATCATAGACGAGTTAGAAGAGATTTCAATTATTAAATGCAATTGTTAGTGACATCCAAAAGGAGTGATGAAAGGTGTCAAATCAAAGTTTAACGAAGAAACTTTCATTTTTAGACCGATATTTAACGATATGGATATTTGCAGCAATGTTGTTAGGAATTCTAATTGGGGTAGTAGCCCCTAATTTTAAAGATCTACTGGATATATTCTCAGTAGGTACTACAAATATTCCAATTGCCATCGGTCTAATTATTATGATGTATCCACCCCTTGCAAAAGTAAAGTATGAGGAAATGTGGCGTGTTTTCAAGGATTGGAAAGTTCTCTTACTATCGTTATTTCAGAACTGGTTATTAGGACCTTTCTTAATGTTCTTCTTAGCAATCATCTTTTTACATGATAAACCAGAATATATGGCTGGGTTGATTATGATTGGGCTGGCTCGTTGCATTGCAATGGTCATTGTATGGAATGATTTAGCTAGAGGTGATCGTGAATATGTGGCTGGGTTAGTGGCATTTAACTCTGTATTTCAGATTTTATTTTATTCTGTTTTTGCTTACTTCTTTTTAAATGTTCTCCCCGGTGTATTTGGATTGGAAAACTTATCTGTATTTATCTCGATGTGGGAAATTGCAAAAAGCGTACTTATATATTTAGGAATTCCGTTTGTTGCAGGGATATTAACTCGCTTTATTGGGATTAAGGTAAAAAGGAAGGAGTGGTATGAAGCAAAATTCTTGCCTAAAATCTCTCCCCTTACATTAATTGCTTTGTTATTTACGATTGTCATGATGTTCTCTTTAAAAGGAGAGCAAATTATCGCGCTACCACTTGACGTAGTTCGAATTGCTATCCCATTACTTATTTATTTCTTAATTATGTTTGCTGTATCGTTCTTTGCTTCTAGAAAAGCTGGTGCAACCTATCCAGTAACAGCAGCGCTTTCCTTTACAGCTGCAAGTAATAACTTTGAATTAGCTATTGCAGTTGCTGTTGCTGTATTTGGTATTAACAGTGGGGAAGCCTTTGCTGCTGTCATTGGTCCATTAGTAGAAGTACCTGTCCTCATTGCTCTTGTAAATGTAGCATTACGATGGGAAAGAAAATATTTTCCAGCAACCATACAATAACTAAATCAGGAGGAAGATGAATGTCGAAAAACAAAACAATCTATTTTTTATGTACAGGAAACTCTTGCAGAAGCCAAATGGCAGAAGGTTGGGCGAAGAAATATTTAAGTGATGAGTGGGAAGTTCGTAGTGCAGGTATTCAAGCACATGGTTTAAACCCTAATGCTGTAAAAGCGATGAAAGAAGTCGGGATCGATATTTCAAATCAAACTTCTGATATTATTGAACATGAAATTTTGAACAATACGAATTTAGTTGTTACATTGTGTGAAGACGCAGCCGATAAATGCCCTGTTACCCCGTCTAATGTAAAACGGGAACACTGGGGTTTCGATGACCCAGCTAAGGCAGAGGGAACAGAAGAAGAAAAATGGGCTGTTTTTCAACGTGTTCGTGATGAAATAGGGGAAAGAATCAAACGTTTTTCTGAAATAGGGGAGTAACAAAATAACTATCTTTAAAGAAGGAATTCGTAACTTCCGTTGCTGATTCCTTCTTTTTTTATCAAGTAAACCAGCTAATAGAGATTCCTCTGTTATTCTGGAAAAGCAGTATGTTTCTCATTTGGATTATTGACCGAATAGTCTTCGTGAGATCAAACGATTTTGGAAATATTACATTATTTTTCACACTTTGTTTTACAATGATTCTATATCCTCTCGTTGGTTTTATTATTTCAAGAAAGTATAGATAATAAAATAAAATTATTGTTGTACAATCTTCAATTATAGGGCGCGATTCTTGTACAAGGAATTGTTTTTTTGTTATCATCGTGTCTTAATAATTTAGTAATGCATAATTGATTGAAACTGTGTATCATATACAATTGAAATAAAAAGGAAGCACTCAGCGTTAGTGCTTCCTAGAGGTGTAATGAGTGGATGGGTGTAAATTTTTAAACAGGTCTTTAATAGCCTCCGTGAACAAAAGATGCACCAACAATAATTAACAAAATGAAAAGAACAACAATTAAAGCAAAGCTACTACCCATACCACCGCCGCTATAAGTTTGACAATGCATAAGTATCACCACCTTTTTTATAAGGTATTACATGTTATGAAATACTTGTCTTATTCGATTCGGACAATTATGGAAAATATTGTAGACTGAAAAATCATTTTTGATGTTAGATATTACGTAGACAATATGCAGTAGCTTATTCAAGAATCGGGCGCATACCCTGAATAAGGATTTACATCCTTAAGTACAAGTCTTACACAAAGGGTGCTAGAATACTGTCGAGGTGATCGTTAATGAATTCGAATCTGTCGTCGAAACCATCGCAATCAAAAGCAACCGTTTGGGCTGGGGGTGCTGTTTTTGTATGGTCCATTGCCTATATGCTGCCACACCTATATTGGGCTTTAGGCGGAAGAATGGGGCTATCCCTACTAAAACCCGGCGTGGCTGCATCTTCCCAGTTTGAACTAATTAATTGGATCGCGTTACCAATCTTTATTGTTGCGGGACTCGTAGGTCTTGGTTTCATTTATTTAGGCAAAAGTAAAATTCTGCGATTATTGTTGCTTTCCATATCTGTGTTAGGGTGTTCGATAGCCACTGCTCATGGCATTTTTGGCATTATCTATCGTGGTTTGCAAATCGCAGGTGTGATTGGCTTGGAGAATTGGACATTTGATATCCACGATGATATGTACGTGGTGTGGGATATGGTCATTTTCGAACCGTGGTTTTTATTGAAGGCATTTTACTTGCCATTGCAGGATGGTGTTTTTTGAAAGGAGCACGGAGCAGGAAAGTTTGGCTTGCGGTGTGTATGCTTGGCACGATTGTTGGGTTGGTCACAGGGATGCTGGGTGTGCGATTTGCATAGTTAATGTGTTACAGATATCGAGTGATGAGCTACTTGGATTGTTATTACCGAGGGAAATATTGAAAATTGATAAATTTTAATGGCTACTAATTCACTCATTGTTACATGTTTAACCATTATAAAAAGCACCTACATTTCTGCAGATGCCCTTTATATTATATTCCCCCACTCAGCAAAACCCTAAAATGAACATAATCATTCTTACAAATCCCATTAAATCAACCTTCTAAATATATCCCAACCACGCACTCAACATACATCATTATATATGGTTAATAAAATTTCACCTGTCGACTTTGCCTAAATACTCTTCAAATGTCAAATCTTGTTCAGCAATTACTTTCGATGCAGATTTCCCTACATATCGAACATGCCATGGTTCATATTGATAACCTGTGATTTTTTCCTTTCCCTTCTGATAGCGTACTATAAATCCGAATTTATGCGCATTCTTCTTAATCCATTGTCCCTCTTTCGTTTCCCCGAAATATTGTGATAACCCATAGTTTACACTTGAACTGGTGAGGTCCATTGCCAATCCAGTTTGATGCTCACTTTCTCCAGGCTTCGCGCTAAATTGTCCTGCACTTTCCATACCACTTTGTATAACCTTTGAAGCAAAAATTTCATTTTGACGGTCGTAGGAACGATATCCAGAAACTGCATACAAATTAATATTTTCTTGCTTTGCTTCTCTAAACATTGCTTCAAGTGCTACAGCCGCTTCTTTTCTCATTAATTTTTTAGGATCATATTCTTTAAAGGTAAAATTCACTTCAGGTACTGTAAGATCTTTTGGAACATAATCCTTCGGCAATGCATTGTTTTTATTTACTAGTACTAATACACTATCGGGATTAGCTACAATAATATGATCGGTGAGCAGCGCATCCTGTAAATATTCTCTTGTTTTAGGCCCATATACTCCATCATTTGCTATATCCACATATTTACTTTGGAAATCTTTAACTACTGCTTTCGTGCCAATGTCATACACTCCATCTTCACTAAGAACATAATTCAATCTGTTAAATGCTTTTTGAATTATCTTTACCTTTTCGCCTCTATCCCCATTTTTTAATACATCATAAGGCAATGAATTAACAATTTCTATTAATTCCTTATCTGGAATGTGTAAAATTTGTCCAGGATATATCATTTCACTTTTTAAGCTGTTATGTTTTTTTAATTGTATTGCTGTTATATTGTATTGTGATGCTATCTTATTAAGTGTATCTCCCGACCTAACGGTATAAGTTCGATGGATAGGTGCAATTTCTTTATACTCATTAGGAATCTTTAATTTTTGTCCTGGATATATCATCTCACTCGTTAACTTGTTCAGCACCATTATTTGATTAACACTTGTAAAATATTTATTTGCAACTTTAAACAGTGTATCCCCTGGCTTAACTATATAAATAGTTTCTTTTGGTATTTTCAACTGTTGTCCAGGGTAAATCATATTATTTGCTAGTCCGTTTTGATTTTTCAATTGAGAAACAGTGATTCCATATTTATTTGCAATAATATTAAGTGTATCTCCTGATTTAACAGTATATATATCTGTTTCTTGCGTGTTCGATTGTAAATTATTTGTATTAGCCGAAGCTTCAACAGCAACAAAAGGAAATGTAGCAATCAATAATGAACCAAGCAAAACCTTTACTGTTTTAATTTTTAGTCCTGCAAAATTTTCTTGAACATAATCTCGAATGGCATTTTCTAAATTTTTATTTTCCTCTTTTGATGTTATACCAAACTCTTTTGCGAATTCACTTAATTCCTGATTAATATTCAGTTCAAGAATATATCCATCTTCATGTTCAATAAGCCTTTTTACTACTATCATGTCCATTTTCCTACCACCGTTTTTATCTTATTGTTTGCTGGTAGAATAAAAATTATTACAGATACTTCCCTCTTTATTCGAATGTGCTGTCGAGCATAACATGGGGTAACAATGAAATTATCTACGGAAATCTGACAAAGCCCTATGCTATGCCACGGTTCTTTTTCAAATGCAATATACTCATAGATACCGCTAAAATCTCTACCTGCCTGTTTTAAAAATATATTCACAGCATTGAATATCGGAATACCGAATTGTCCCAGGTCGAATTTAACCTATTGCTTTAGTCCTTGTTCAAGCCTCACATAGAGGTTTGTTGTTGTATGGCACAAAAAAAGAAATAGACCACCTCGCCAAAGGAAATAATCTATTTCTTTATTACAACTCCGCTGCTACTTCAATCTTCATTTCTTTTCCAATAAACATTTTCACGCTTGTGTTTAATTCCGTCAATCCAAACAACAGACTCTTCCTCGTTAACCTCAAATACCAAAATAACTTGATACAATCCCAATCTTGCCCAATATCCTTTTAGAATCCCTTTTGGTATTTGTTTTGCAGTCAATGTTGGCATGTATAATAAACGTTTAAAAGAATCCAGATAAATTCTTTCCTTAACTTCAGGCGGATAAGCACGAATATTACTCAATTCATCTATAGCAGTTTGTGACCAATATACACTATATGTTTTGTTCACGCTCAAACTCCTCTACCTTACTATGGAGATACTTAAGCCCCTGCTCTTCATCAAAAATACGTCCGTTTTTACGGTCTTCTCGACTTTTCTGAATTTGACGGATAAGTTCCTTATCTTCAGAAAGTAGTTCGAAATCCATCTGACCTATAGCTTCTCTTTCACGTTTCATATTTAAATAACCGATAAAATCATAAACCTCAACAGCATCTTCTTCGTGTATAAGGTCAATCATACGTTTCAGATCATCACGGTTAACACTCATTATAAAACACCACCTTATGATGTACTACCACCATTATACCATATGAAAAGCACGATTTAATAACTCATTCAGCCAAATATATCCCAACCACGCACTCAACGTGGCTTGAGAGGACAGAAGTATGTCCGTTCTCGGAAACATATCCACGACATTTTTGGCACTATCGGTAGGCGGAAACATATCCAGTACATTCGTACTATATGAAAATTAAAAATCAATATAACTTTATGCTATGCTCATTTTACTCAACTACGCAAATTGGAATTTGTTGCTACCATATCCCTACGAAAAAGCCTTCATCAACTCTTCATAAGAAATCTTCCCCAATGTAAATTTTTCTAATGCTATATATGTTTTTTCAGATGAAGTATTCATTCTATTATGACATTTATCCACTAACTCTTTTTCATTTGTTAATGGTTCATATATATGTTCTTTTTTACGATACGCTTCATAGTATCTTATGCCAAATATTCTCTGGGACATAGCATTGATATGGATACCGTCTGGGTTAGATGTAAGTCCTTTAGCAGTAACATAATAGCAATTTTCATTACCCTGTGCATATTTTTGAAGTTCTTCGTTAATGAGTTGATATTCCACACACCCTGCACCAAATGCCACCTTACCCAAATAATCGCCCAAACCACCTATAATAAATGGAATATTAGGTACGGATAATTCTCTTCTTATTTCATTAAAGATTCTTAATATTTTTTCATAGTATTCTTTGTATTTTCCATCTTGGCTATCACTTTCCCCCTGATGCCATAGTATTCCTACCAATTCGCTATCTTCCATTGCAAATTTAGTTTCATTTATTGCATGACGAAATAATGTTCCATCTAGCGACCACTCATCAATGGAGCTACCACCTTCAGCACATGGAATAAGACCAATTTTTTCTCCCTGATTATCCTTACACCAAGCCTCTGCAAATGATGCCGCAAGTCCTACGCCCGCAACTGGTCTATCAAAATGAATTGGTTCAGTCATCATTTGCCATCTGCCATTTCGCAACATCATAATTCTTTCATTATAAATCGGAGGCACTTCATGTGTAAATCCACGACCTGCCATATTTGATTGTCCAATTAGTAAAAGTGACTTCATTCTTTTCTCCTATCTACTAAATATTGATATCAATAAATTACTATTTGTAAAAATTCTAATCTACATTACGTTGTACATATTCTACAACAATTCCATCTTTATGTTTTACAGTCATATTCCATCCTGTAGGTACTTTCTTAATATCTTTAATTATAGTTGCACCACTATTTAGTAAAACTTCTTTATATTCTTGCAAAGAATCCACAGAAAATGTAGCCATTGTATTTCGTACAGAAGCTAATTCTTCTTCTGTACCAACTATAATAAGCAAATTATCTATGTTAATAACTTCTAAATCAGGATTTTGCATTTTAAATCTACTGCTAATTTTTTTTTGAAAAAGTCCCTCATAAAATTCTATTGCTTTTTCTGCATTATTCACATATACTCTTGTTAATATTTTATTAATTTGCATCTTTCCATCTCCTTAATATTCCACCATTAAATTACTATTTGTATGACCAAACTATGATAAAGGTAAGAAATTTTGAAAAGCTGAACGAACTATATTTTACTATAAATCAATTCTGCAAATTGTCCGTATTTTTTTACTTCTTTCAAGCAAAATCGCTTCAACACTTCTTTTTGTGAAAATAATGGTATTCCCCTCCCCAATAACACAGGGGCAATCTGTAATATCATATTATCAACCATATCATTATCTAACAGAGGGGCTAATATTGTGTTTCCTCCAACAATCCAAATATTTTTATCCCTCTCTATTTGTTTCACAAATTCAACAACATCACAGTTCATAGGAATAAATTCTCTGACTGATAAGCTTTCAGCATGTGTAAAAACATAATTTTGGGTAGTCGGATAAAGACTGCCAATATTCTCTATGTTTTCAATTTCATTAAATGTTCTTTTGCCCATTATAGTAATATCCATGCTTTTATAGAAGCTTTCATAACCGGTTTCTTCTATTGCACCAGTTTGATAAAGCCAGTCTAGGTTATGGTTTTTGTCAGCAAGATAACCATCCATGGTAATGCAGCCGTAAAAAAATACACTCATTTTTTAAACCCTCCTTTGATAAATTCCTATTTATCAGTTATTAAACAGGTAACTTTCATTTCTCAATTTAATACACCTACGCATATGGATCTGAAAGAAGTCTCTTTGTTCCTTTTTTATTTTCCTCATCATTTATTAAATTACAAGTTAATCCTGAATTATTCATAAAAACTTATTGACAAGCCACTGAATGCTTATTTACCAAGTAGTTTAGTTTATTTAGTCCTGTACTAAATAAATGCAAAAAAGAATCCATTTCTGTTAAAGTTTAAGTAACCACACAAAAACCTAATAGAAAGGATTCTTTATATGGTTACTTTAACGGAAAAAACGCTTGATTTCAATCGAAAAATTAAATTGTCAAATGATGGAGGCTCTCTTTCCTCAGATACGGGTGAACTTCTTTTCAGAGAGTTTGATGAAAAAATTGGATTTTCAAAGACTTTGGAAAA
>DUSF01000041.1 GCA_012842745.1 Bacillus sp. (in: firmicutes)
AAGAGATGAAAAAAATTTTAAAACAAACAAAAAAGGGGAAATAGTACGCTTTTTTATCCATTAAAAAACCGCCAAAAATATTGATTTACCAATGGTTTTGGCGGTTTTGAGTGTCAAAGATGAGATTTTAGTACGAATATCCAAATATTGCAATAATTATTCCCTCTCCTTCGAAAACTACATTTTTCTCATTTAGATATTATTATTTTTCCCTTTGTGCTAACAATTATAGATTGAAAAAACATCCATTAAATCAAATAAAATGAATGTTTTTCCAATTTAATATGTTACAACCTAACGCCCTTTGAATGCAAGTAATAGTATTCCTTTGGTAGAAACTAATCAAAATTATTTTATTGAAATACAAAAAATCATCTTAATCACGAAAAATAAAAACAGGAACTTTTAGTGAAATTTTGTTGGGAGCTGCTGATAATCTTTAAATCCTTGTTTAAAATTTAATGCTTGATCACATTCATTAATAAATGGCCAAATCACATTCTTCATTTCATTATAGTCTGATTCATAAAGTGGTTTATTTCCATGAGCTAGATAGCTATAGTTTCGTTTTTGCAGGACATTTCTTAATTTTGCTTCCCAGTTTTTCCAAACTTCTCCTACTGGGTGGTTTAAGTAACTTAAAAGCCTATAGCCTTCTTCCAAACCAATTTGTATTTTTTTATTTCGGTCACTTCTTTTTTTTTCGTAATAATCAACGTACTGCTCTGGAAGTAATGATACATCAATATCAGATGTGTTAAGCTTTATTTCCCCTGTCATTAAAGAAAATTGTTCATACATTTCCACTGCCCGGTAAACTCGGGCGATGGCATCATCATATTGTCGATGTTCTGCTTTTCTTTCTGCATTATTTAAAAGATCATAAACAAGTATAAATCCTAGTCCTGGTGGATTTTTAGATTCAGGTTTCCAATCTTCAAACCATTCGACTGTCTTTGCTAATTTTTTTACAAGTGAATTATAGGAATTTATAAATTCATCATCTTTTTTAAACATTTCAATATAATCCACTGCTGAATGATAATTGAATTTATCCCATTCGTCAAAAGCTTTTGCTAAATAATATAATCGGTTAAATTGTTGTTTCTGAGCTATATGATTATTGGCACTCAATTCATCTAAAATATGATATGCTGCATTGTAACTTCTTTTTGAAATAAGATTCTCACTCTGCCTTAACTGTCTTTGAATGAATACAGAGTTAGTAGGAAGTTTCTCAATACGCTCCATTCCATTCCTAATTTTAACTAAATCTTTACGTATTCCTGCTACAATTGTTATATCACATTCAGGAAACTCCATCCCAGCTATTGCCAATCCAACTGACATTGATTTTGTTCCACCAGTATAGTCAACAATCACATAATCATTTTGATGGAGATGCTTAATAATCTTTTCAACTGCCAAAGTATAAGTATTATAAGGATTATCGCTTTCTACAATAATAATCTTATATTTTTCAGGAAGAAGTCTTGTTTGAGCTACTATACTGACACGTTTTTCCCCAGTATTATTATCTTCACACACAAAACCATCTCCATCTACACTTTCTTTACTTCCTTTATTTGATACTGTTGTCTCAGTTGCAAAAAAATATACAAGATCCGGTTTATTTTTAATAATAGATGTTACAATCGGTTTATCGGTTCCACCAACAGTAACAAATAACACTTTCATTGAATCACCTTCTTAATGCAATAGTTCCTTACACAAAAAAGTTTTAAAATTAGTATTTTTTAAATAGGTTTCCAAATTTTTCATTTTCTGCAAAGGCATTACCACAATACCAATCACTTCTCTTACTGCGCCTATCACTATGTGCCATTACCAGTATCACCTAAAATTCCCCTCTATTGTAATTCTGCCTCTTCTTATAATTTGATCGATTGTTTTTTTCATCTTTTATATACTAAAAACTTGGCAAAGATTGATTCTCATCCGATATGTGAGGTAGTGAATATTTAATTTTAGGAGTCCCTACTCCTCCGCGGTTCCCAACAAACCATAAGAAAACTTTTTCCCTATTTTTTCCATCTTTCCCAACTGGATAAGAAATATTTTTAGGTGCTTGATTAAAAGATGATACTTTTTTTACATAGTCATAGGCTGTTGTTGAAATCATTGAGGGAATCTCATTCTCATTTATAATGTTGTTTAGCGGTAGAACATCGCGTTTGATTTTTCCACCAGTTAAACAAACTTTTCTTTCCTTAATTTCTTTAACTCTTAATTTAATACTTCCTAAGCCTAACGGTTTTCCCATGCCAATTTTATGACATAAATCATTATCATTGCTACCTAAATTTAGAGTCCATGTTAAATTCTTTAATTCATCCTCCGTTATACCGTCAAAGAATATTTTAAATGAAAATATGATTCCTCCGTTTAATGGTCTTACCATCGCATTTAATTTATTTAACTTTTGACAGCCTAATGGGTGAACATTTTTTCTCCAATCTTGATTATGCCAATAAAACTTTCGACCCTTGACTTTAGGAATATAGTCTTCGCTTGTCTTTAACACATTTTGTTTATTTATTTTTATCCATTTTCCTGCATAATCATAGTTCCATAATTCTGCTCCATTTGGTCTTTCTAAATAGAATTCTGTTGCTGAAGGCTTTGGAGAAGAAAGTTCATTTAATACACTAGGTTTATTATAAAGCGCAGTATAATCATTTCTTTTTTGTTCAAGAACTGCATCCGTAAAACGAAGCCTCGATGAAAGTGCATCTCGACGTGAAACCATTCCAAATAAAGAGCATGCTGAGCATATGCAATCTTTCTTTTGACATGGTGCATAATTTCCTTGATATAATAAAATATCACTTAATTTTGTAATAAATACTTCTTGAGAGATTGAAGCAGGAGTAAGATAATATATTGTTTGGCCATTGACATTTCTTTTATTATAATAAATCAATATTTTATCATTTTCTCCTAATCTCATTTTTGCATAGATTGAGGGTTCTTTTTGCTGCCCATTATCATCTTTTTTAATATTATTATCGTAGACACTAATAACTTGTTTTAAAGAATCAATCATTTTCAAGGCTTCTTCATTATTAAATTTCTCAATAATATTTCTTTCTTTTTGTGGAGAAAAAATCGCCTCATGTTTTTTATTGAATTTATTAGTTTTATGGATGTATCCTTTTTTTACATTTTCGCCACTCATTTTATCTGCATTAATTTCTAATACACATGTTCCTTTATGGCTAAAATATACTTCTTGACCTTCTTCAAAGTCATCAAAATTATTTACCTTTTTACATTTAGATTTAGGAAGTCCAGTATTTACTCGATATCTATCCGCTTTTTCAAGATACCATTTACCATCACTATGCTTATAAAATATTGCAGGCTCCCCTGGTACTGATGATCTTTTATGGAAAGATTCGTCCTCATTAATTGATGACAGACAAGATTGTGTTAATGCCTCGTACATCGACCGAATGACGCCGCGGATTTCACTCCCAGGTATAATTGGTTCAGGTTCTTTTTTGGACTGACCATTATTCAAATCAGTATAGGAATAAAAGTCATATGACTTCCCCCTTCCTTTTGCTGCAAAATCAAGAGCTTTATCTGATGTTGTATTTGGAATAAAGATTGGTGTTTTCGTTTCTAGTTCACATTCAATGTACCCTGTAAACTTTTCTTTCAATTTTAACTCAGAATAATTTTGTCGTACACATTCATCTATTAACGGAATAAATGTGTAAGGATTTACAAACAGTTTATTTTTATCTTCTTGCCAACCCATGTTAACACCCCCTATAACGGATTCCCTTGTTCATCTAATAAGCTACATAGTCTTGCATCTTTAAATTGAATCATTCCATCCTCATCGTAAGAATAATAATTTCTAACCTTGTAAAATATTTTTGAACTGTTTTCAATTTTCCTTGTGCTAGGAACAAAAACTTTTAAACCACGTTCTTTCTCTTCTAATATAATCCAATTATTTTCGTCAGCTTCTTTTTTTCGTCCCCAAATCGCATATTTCATATCACAACATTGACTGTCTCCTGGCTCCTTATAATCAATCCGTTTCCTTCCTTGAAATTCATCTCCATTTTTCCATAAATAAAGCTCGCCATCTTCGTGAAATATTCTTGCTTCTAACAAATACTTTTCATGAAACTGATTATGCTTATAAAACTGAATTTCTCCATCATAAATCCACCCCAACTGTACTTGGTCAACAAAATGCGCAAGAATATAACTCGTTTTATTTTTACTAAAATAAATCATTTCTGCCTTAATCTTTTCAGATTGAACAGCAAATTTTTCAATTTCTGATTTGATGTTGTTTGTGATAGAAGGAAAAATCATCTGTACACTTCCTCCCTTCGCTCCCTTCGCTCCCCTATTAAATAATCAGCTAAGGAATTGTAATGATCCTCAATAAACACTGAATCAACTTCTCTTTTTTCTCCATCTTTTATATAAAATATATGTGTACCCGTTAATATTCCTCGCCCAATACTTGTCTCACCGCCTACGGCTAAATAGCCTTCTTGTAAATCCTTTAAAACTAATAGTAAAATGCCAATTTCATATTTCTGCGGTTTTTTAATTTCTATTGTTAGTTGAGTTTTCCCTTTAAAGCAAGGTGTAGAATCAAATAAAGCAGAAGTAGCTGCACCACCTGTAAATCGGTCAATCCTCACTCTCGTTTGTTTAATTTCACGACTACCCTCAATTTTTGTTTCATAAAACCGAATTCTTGAGGCTTTGGCCTTATTCATCGCTTCATCAACAAAACCGAATAGATAATGAATCAGTTCACTTATGCGATTATCTCTTTCTCCTAATTCCCTGAGAATACGATATACTTGATGACGAATGACTCCATTCCAAGTTGTTCCAGGAATAATAGCCTCATTATTAGACATTAAATGATGATAATCTGGTGAATCCACCATATTTGTATATTGTCTGATTAAGATAGAAGACTGAATTGCAAATGGTATGATGAATGTAATCCAGTCGTCTTGTTTTACTCTTTTCCGTAAAGATGCCCATTCTTCGATGATTGTATTGGAACAAAACGAGTTCCAGTTAAATTCAAGCCATTGATTAAATGCAGCCCTTGCATTGTTCCCAGCTAATGATAAATCTAGGATTTTAATAGATTGGCGACTCAACTTTCCATAACCAAAGCCACGATTCGTTTTAGCACCAAAACGAACCGAACCATTTATAAGCTTGTCCAGCATCTCAAATAGTAGACCTTTCAGCGCAAGGTCGTCATCACCTTGGCGAACAATAACTTCAAAGCGAAATTCAAACTCACATCCAGGTTCCAAAACTTGATAATCAAATTTAGAACCTTCTTTAACTACTTTTGTCTGTTCTTCAATTCTTATTCCATCACGTACAGACATTGAATATGACTGCTCATCAAGTAGATGCGCATCATATACGTATAAACGACTGATTTGCGAAGAATCCGCTTCACTATTTCCATTACCTCTTTTTCCAAAGAGCTGTTGAATAATATCTTCCTCTTCTTGACCATGTTCTACATTTGCAAGGGCACTTCGGAGAATGCCTGCAATTGAAGTTCCTGGAATAAACGGAATGCCATTACCATTTAAAAGGAAGTCGTGATCCGTTTCATTGTTCAGACCAGAGCCGATTATTACTGGTGATAAAAATTTAAAAATGCTCGAAATATAAATACGTCCTATTACGCGATCATTGCTCATTTTTTACCACCTGCTTCTTTTTTTCTATTTCCCTGTTCATAAATTTCATCTGTAGAAAAATAGTTTTATAATACAACTTCGCTAGTTCCCAAGAGTCAACATACGCCTTACTTTCCTCAGTTAACAGTCGATAATCTTTAGAATAAATAGAAATTTGTTTCTTTTCTTCTGCAAATTGATTCTTTTTGTAAAAATCCCAAAACGGCTGGAGCTTCTTTCTCTTGCTTTCTGATAATATTTTCTGTTTTTTATAATAAGTATCTTCTTCAAATTTTTCGATTGAATTTGCTGCATCTAGCATTCCTATTAATTTAGAAATAAGTGAATTATGAAGAGATACGTTCGCAGCATTTAATGCACGTTCTATAACTTGCTCGTGCATTTTTCGTTTTTGGATTGCCGTTAAAAGCAATTGTGTATGAATAGGTTTTGCAAGCGACCTTTCATCTTTTTGTTCGATTTCTGGTCTATAGTAAATAGAGTTAAATCCATGCTGATTAACTAAGATTCTGCCAAAACCTTCATTTGATCTTAATCCATAGCTATCCTTTTCAAGCTGTTCAAAATCAATATCAACTTCACACTCTTTTATTTCAAAGACAAACACACTGCCAGCTGCTAATGCTTGACATTGGATTTTAGGTAACCCCCACTTCCCATTAAAACCACCTATTTCCGTAGTACTAACAAAATATTGTTTAGTCGACAGCATTGGATATTTGTCATGAATTTCATTAATTAAATGAGTTGGATTAGCTTCTATCATTCCTGTATTAGGATTTCTTACAATACATGGTGAAGCCAGCGTAATGACACATCGCTCATCATAGTCAAAAAATGTTGTTTCATAATCAGAAATACTATCTAATTGAATGTTTACTTTTGCATATTGCGCCGTTTTTGACCGACCAATTCGAATCGTATCCTTATTTTCCATCAATAAAGCTAGTCGTTCTAAATCATGCTTTTCACCTATAATACTGCCACAAAATGATTGTCCTTTCTTGAGCACAACATATTGAAAAAAGGCTCCTTCATCCTTTGTAGCATGACCAATCATTCTATTTTTAGGGCGTTGATGATGGTATTCAATCTCCACTTCAGGAACATATTTTTGAAAACCACCCACTGTAAATGCAACATACCCGCTAAGTTTTTTCGTTTGTATTTTTTCCTCTTCTACCGTTTGTTGATCCTCATTAAACGCTAAATCATAGCATTCCGTTTTATCTTTTTTTTGTACGAAACTTAATGGCGTCGGATAATATACAATCTCTCCATCATATGGATAAGCATTAAGAAATTTAACATGATCGCTTAAAAACAAACGATAAAACTCCTCATTATAATGTGCATCATTTTCAAGCCGATGTTGTTTAATATATTCCGTCGCGAAAACTCCTAATAGAGCACTTCCGGATAAATATGTATCTGTTTGCGAAGCTGAATGAATTTGTTGGGATAAAATTAACTGTGTTTGCAGTGTCAATTGATAGGTCAATTGACATAGATTATCGTCACTAGCATGCACATGAATAGGATGGGAGAATTGTTTCAGCGCTAATTCTTCCTTCAACTCACATGATACTTCCCCTAATCCTCTTGTTCTATTCAATCCAATATGACGCAATGCTTTACAACAATTTTTTAATAACAAAATCACTTCTTGATCATCCGTTTCCAATTCTATTGGAATATGAAATACTTGCCCTTTCTTGATCACTCTTAAGGAACGTAGTGAATCCTTAAGTGCTGCCCCTGTATTTTTATTAATACTTGTTTGTGAGCGAACATACGTATAGTAATCCGTTATATTTTCTTTTTGATAAAAGGTTTGATACCTCTTATCACTTTTAAGATTCTCGACTTCTTTTCTAAGGACTTCATAGTTTTGTAACACACCATTATCTACTTTAAGTGAACCTTCCTGTTCGCCACTTATACCAAATAACAGCGCAAATGCTATCTCATTAAAATCTTCTTGTAACGCATCTCTTATTTCCAATGCCGCTTCTTTTAGGCATCCTTTAATTCGACGTGCAGGAATAATCGGAAAACCAAGTTCGTCCGTAGCAATATCAATATCTATTACACCTGGTACAGATTCTCCAGAAGCAGTACATAAATCAGATTCTAGTTTTATTTCAACGAACATTTCACTGGCTCCTCCTCTCCAACAGGAATATATAAATCTAACATTTCTAGTACATCAAAAAATGGGGTTATATATTCGCTTGTATACACTTCTAAATCACCAGTCAAAGTAGTAGCATCAAAACATTTAGGCAATCCTAGTTTTCTACTTTTTGCTTCTTTCAAAAATAACGCAGTTTCATTTTCCCCTTGAATTAGTGCATTTCTAAATTGTTTCAAACGGTGACGTGGCCACTTTTTTATGAATTCGGTATAAATTTGATGAAATTTTTTGATGTTATACAATTCAGTTTCTGAATCGTCTTCACCAACGATCCATGGTCGCCATAATAAATGATAGGTATGATAACCTTTATCCAATTTGTGTTCTGGGTATGTGTAATATTTTTGTCGTATCTGATGGAGTTCTTCTGATATACCACCTTGAACAATGTGGAAGTCTAACCAGCTTTTCGGAGTATCTGAATGTATTGCTTTAGCTTTTGCTTTTGCATAGGAACAGCAATGTTCAGCTATTTCATAAGCCTGTTGAAATGGAAAATGTGGTTTAACAATGGCGATTCCTGCACAAGCAGATAGCTTTTCATCGCTATTTGGTATTGAATATTTTTGAATTTCCTCTAAAAATTTCTTTGTAAGTGACAAAGCAATCCGTGCGTCACAAACAAACGTAACATCATCTCCATTAAGGACAATATCACGAAGTGGCAACATAATTTTCTCACTTTTTTGTTTTAGTTTAAGCCTTTCTAATGATTGATTCTCAATGGCATGAATTAATTTCCTAGTCATCTTTTTAAACACTTCACGATATGTTTCTGCTATAAAAGCTGAAAATGTTCGTATAAAAGCAACTGCTTCCTGATAATCTTTGTACTGTTCTAAATATTTTTGTAATGTCTTTCCTAGTGAATTGCCATCAATATGAATAATTGCAATATGACTTTCTCCATCTCTACGCCCTAAATCGTCTAAATCAAGAGGCATTTCGTATTTGGAGCAATCAAAATACAGACAATTATTTTTCGCTTCTTTTTGGAATTCATATGCTGCTTTCTGTTTACTGTACAATTCAAATGGAACATACTTTTTAATAGATTCCGTTGTGTCTATATTACTAACAGGTCGCTGGCTTCTTGTGCAAAGTTCAGTAATAGATAAACCTAACATCGGTTTTGCAGGAGGGTATTCGTTTTTTTTCTTATGGATCTTTGCATAAAGTTGATCTAAATCTTTTTGAAAATCAATTCCTTCCACTTTTTCAATCACACATATTAGTAAATTAACACCTGTTTTCAATAGTATTTTTTCAGATAATGCTTGATTTACCTTTTTAGCAACTTCAATTTGTTGATAGGCAACAACAGCCTTTCCCCCACCGCTATAAATAACCTCTGCCTCAAGTGTTGGATTAGATAGCATTTTAAAGTTCGTATCTTTTTCCCAATCAATATGATAATGTTGGCACTTTTCTTCAATCGTTTCATATAAATATTGTTTTGTAATATTTGCGACAATTGTTGATGCTCCCATATTTTCCTTTAATTTCGAAGACTGAAAAATATACTTTTGAATTCCAGTTACATCATATAGTGCGAAGTACATATAGACCCTCCCTTTTTTTAGTAGCTTAATAATTTCTCTAATTCTACTTTTAAAAAATCTGGATGCTTTACCGTCTCCAAACCTATTAGCTCAACTTTTTTATTTTCCATGGCATCGAATGATGACAAATCATTTTTAATATCTTCAAGCGAGTACAGTTTTTGATATGGTTGTCTACTTTGTTTTTTCTTTTCTCTTATTGTCGTTACAACAATAACATTAGCATGTCCTCCACCTAACTGTTCTGCTCGATACATCGCTTCAAATGCTTTGTTTTTTATTCTTGAAAGTTTTTTGGAAGTTGTGCAGCTAATTACATATAATTGATAGCCCTTCATGACAACAACATCTATTTCACAATCTCTATTATTATATTTAGCATATACTGACATTTGTACTTCTGTTAGCTTTAATGGTTCTGCTAATTGTTGAATGGTCAAAAAGACATACTCTTCAAGCCATTTTCCATGAAGCCATTCTATTAATCCCTTAAATTCATTTAGTGAATATTCATCGAATCGTTTTAAGAATGAAGAGAGATATTTATAAATATTATTTTCAAATTGGTTTTTGTAATCTTTTTTATCAAATTTTTTACTATTATCATCAATGGCTTCCTTAATATATCGAACATGATAACGTGGTTCAAGTAGGTCCTGCTTCTCCTCAAAACCTTTTAGAATAAATTCTGCAAAATCATTTGGATCTTTAAAAAACGGAGTGTACTTGTCATCTTTATAATCCATTAAGTGCATTTCAAACATTTCTTTAATAGTTAACTTTACATACTCTCGTAGATCTCCTGACGTTGGAAAACTATAGTCTCCTTTATCAAGTACAATTTTAAATGAACTATGATTTAGGTCACTAAACACAACTTTTATTTCGTGCCCTTTAGCATATGAACTGACTGCTTGAAAAGAATGAACAGCCATTGGCTTTGTGCCGCCCGTATAATTTAAATGAATAGATGTAATTGTTTGCTTCTTTTGTAATTCAGCTAGAATTGACAGAATAGATTTAGTAATATGCTCACTGTTTCTTTCACTTTCTCCCAAATTATGAAGTTTAACAGAGTTAGAGAACAACTTTAGCATCGCTCTAATTTTTTTCGCATATCTTTCTGTTTTTGATGAATGAAGAAAAATAAATTGATTTGGAATTGGCATATGTTGAATATCTTCACGGTTTTCAGTTAATAGGTATTTTGTAACAACATAATTAGGTAATGGATTAGAACCGATATTGAGTAATAAAATATTAATAGTAATCATCTCCCTTTCCAGTTAATTTATCTAACTTCTCCACAAATTTACAAAACCCTTTATTTTTCTACTCATTTAATTACTTTTTTACAAATTTAATCAAAAAATTAGCACTATTATTTTAGAAATTCCACTCAATTCATGTGAAAATCCCAAAACATTGTGCTTAGGTTGGAAGTTGCCATTTTCAAAATTCGAGGTTTTCCCTTAATACTGATAGGAATAACTTGAGTTTCGCACCTTATTACTTCAATGAATAGCATCATAGTTTTAGAGCTAGGAAAATAAGAACGTCCGCATGAACACTAGTTTTGGTATGTTTACGCCAAAAACGTGTTCAGAAGCTAGGATTAAAAAAGATGTTTCAATCCTCTAACCGAGGCTTTTGCGTTGATACTGCATGATAAAATATAAATATTGTGTATCTTTTGCAAAGTTTCAATCCTCTAACCGAGGCTTTTGCGTTGATACAATCCAAAACGTTCAGCGATTAACACCGCCTTAGTATAGTTTCAATCCTCTAACCGAGGCTTTTGCGTTGATACTTGTTGAATTACCGTTATTTCTGCGGCTTCTCGCTAAGTTTCAATCCTCTAACCGAGGCTTTTGCGTTGATACGAAATCATCTGCTAGACAAGCTTTCCATTTGCCAGAAGTTTCAATCCTCTAACCGAGGCTTTTGCGTTGATACTCCCTCAGATTGTATTTTTAACAACAACGGAACATGTTTCAATCCTCTAACCGAGGCTTTTGCGTTGATACGGTGCTTGAGAAAAATTATTGATGGGGTTTTAGATATCGACTACATCTAACCGAGGCTTTTGCGTTGATACGGTGCTTGAGAATGTCAAAGGGTTATTATCTCACAAGTTTCAATCCTCTAACCGAGGCTTTTGCGTTGATACCTGAGCTTTGATTCCTAAAACATACACTACAATACAGTTTCAATCCTCTAACCGAGGCTTTTGCGTTGATACAATAACGTCGGCAGTAACAGCGATGCAACAAGTTCAGCGTTTCAATCCTCTAACCGAGGCTTTTGCGTTGATACCCCTTCATATCGGCACGTTTGCCATCTTCCATTTTTAGTTTCAATCCTCTAACCGAGGCTTTTGCGTTGATACTTAGTCGTTACACCTTTCTCGATATGAGACTTGGCAGTTTCAATCCTCTAACCGAGGCTTTTGCGTTGATACTGTTACTAGATTAGATATAGCCATAGATGATTTTTAGTTTCAATCCTCTAACCGAGGCTTTTGCGTTGATACAAACAAGCACACCCGAAATGATTGAAATCATTTTTAGTTTCAATCCTCTAACCGAGGCTTTTGCGTTGATACTGCGCCTATACCATATTGAGGATTGGTCTTGGCTTGGTTTCAATCCTCTAACCGAGGCTTTTGCGTTGATACGCAATCCGAATGCTGCAACGATAAACCCGAATGCTAGTTTCAATCCTCTAACCGAGGCTTTTGCGTTGATACAAGAAACATCTCAAAAAAAGGCACCTACTAAAGCTAGTTTCAATCCTCTAACCGAGGCTTTTGCGTTGATACTGTGGTAGAGGCGCCAGAGCCAGAACCTCCGAAACGGTTTCAATCCTCTAACCGAGGCTTTTGCGTTGATACTTTATAGTAAATGGCAATACGTCAGAACTAATTGTGTTTCAATCCTCTAACCGAGGCTTTTGCGTTGATACTTGCAAAAAACTTTATTCCGAATACCTTTTCACTTAAGTTTCAATCCTCTAACCGAGGCTTTTGCGTTGATACAACCTAATGACTTTAATTCTGCCCGTACTTCTTCGGAGTTTCAATCCTCTAACCGAGGCTTTTGCGTTGATACGGGCGGGACCCGGGAGGGTGGGTTCCCTGCGTGTGTAGTTTCAATCCTCTAACCGAGGCTTTTGCGTTGATACATTAGGGGCCTCATTAAATTAGAAGGGAGAATTTAAGTTTCAATCCTCTAACCGAGGCTTTTGCGTTGATACTGAAATTCTTTCATACGTTCAGGATGGCATTGATATGTTTCAATCCTCTAACCGAGGCTTTTGCGTTGATACCGCATTTTCTAATAGCGGCAAAAAGCTTGCGTATCAAAGGTTTCAAGAATCTTACATTATATTAATAATAATTTTATTACGAATATCCTACTTTTGCAATAAATACCTCCTCTCCTTCGAAAACTTCATTTTGTTATTAACTCAACTTTCGCACCAATAAAATAAGTGCCAGTCGTTATATTTATTGTGCTTAAAGTCTATTCAATATATTGCTTGACAACCTTGATAAAAAATGAAATAACACCTCATTCTTTGGTATAGTGAAATTGACGAGAAATCACTACCACATAGAAGAGGTGTCCCCTATATGATAGACCAAAATAGCCAATACAATCAACTACCAAAAGAACTTGATTCTGTTTTTTCTGAGCTTGAAATGAATAAACATCTGCGCCAAGCAGGAATTAAAAAATCCTTTGGTTTCAGTTGTTCTTACTTATTTCAGCTTGTTTTCTGTTTGATTTTCCAACATAAAAATTGGTTTTCCCTTCTTGATTCAAACAAAGCAGATAAATATCCTGCCAAGGATGCTGTGTATCGTTTCCTAAATGAATCAACGTTTAATTGGCGCCGGTTTTTTACTATTTCTAAGCACCGCTGCTATCCAAAAAGTTGATAGCCTTACGGGTAAAAATCGCCCAAAGGTGTTAATTATAGACAATTCCGCTTATGATCGAAATCACAGTAAAAAAGTTGAATTACTTGCACGTTGTTTTGATTATGCTTCGCTTAAAATGCGTTTCTAGAAAGGCTTTCGTATGCTGACTTTAGGCTGGTCTGATGGTTACACATTTATGCCCGTTGATTTTTCTCTACTTAGTTCTATGAAGGCTCAAATCAATGGTATTTCTGAACACATTGACAAACGCACTTGTGGCTATCATCGTCGTAAAGACGCATTAAAATCGGTACCAGAACAGATTCCAACCATGATCAAACGTGCTCTAGCTAGTGAAATAAATGCCGATTATGTTTTAATGGATTATTGGTTTACGTTACCTCCACTTATTAAGGCAATTGTTGAACAAGGCTTAGATGTTATTGGTATGGTTAAGGAAACAAAACAACGTTATCTCGTAAATAGCAAGAAGGTATCTTTAAAACAACTTTACCGCCTAGCTCAACCCATTCAATCAAAGAAAGGAATTCTTCGTTCCATCCATGCCATTATGGCCAGTGGAACACCTATAAAAGTTGTATTCATTCAAAACAGAAACAAGAAAAGTAATTGGCTCGCCATCCTCAGTACTGATTGCACGCTTACTGAACAAGATATAGTTCGGATTTATGGTATGTGTTGGGATATTGAGGTCTTTTTTAAGACGGCCAAATCTCTTTTAAAACTCGAAAAAGAGTTCCAAAGCCGTTCATACGATGCGCTTATTAGTCATACAACTATTGTGTTTGCCCGTTTTATCGTATTATCTTGGCAAAATCGCTGTAATACTAATCAGCGCACAACAGGCGGTCTCTTTTACGAATTATGTGATGAAGTAAATGAACTTGATTGGGCTGTTGCTTTACAGCAGTTAATCGAGCTTCTTCAAGACGCACTAAAACAGACGAATAAAAAAATCAAAAAGTTAATTCAAAGTCAACTTGAGCAGTGGATCACAGGCCTCCCTAGTTATATCAGGGCTTATTTGCCGATTTCACTCTGGGAAAGTTGAGTTATTAAAAAATAAAGATTTATACTTTTAAAATACCCAAAAAATAAAGATTTACCAAAGAAAAAACACTCATTTTTAGCAAATGAATGTTGTCATAAATCTTTTACTTAGATTCTTTCTTCCATATTAAACAAGCGCTTTACTAACTCCAAATTCTTCTCTTTTTGCTCTTCCTGCGATGAAATATCATGATCATTGCAATAACGAATATATTCGCAATCCCAACATCTTTTTCTAGCCCGCGGCTCAGGATAATACTCATCCTTTATTATTTTGTTAATCATTGAAATCATCTTACGGACAAATTCTTTTTGCTCACTAGTAATTTCAATTTTATGAGCTTTTCCCTCTGGAATAATATATATGAATCCCTCTGATACTATGCTGTTAGTCATTTCCTCTAAGCACATAGCATACGCAACCAGTTGATATTTTATATTATTATAAATTCCTCGATCGGTATCTTTACACTCTACAGGAAAATACCGTTGCCCGTTCTCATCTTTCGTATCAATAAGAATATCCAATTTCCCTGTTAATCCCATTTCAAGCGAACGAATAGGATAACCAAAAATTCGTTCTCCTTCTATTAAATTATACTGCTTTAACCCTCTTCTTTTTTCTTTCTTATTCAATTCAGCATGTTGCTCACGGCCATACACCATTTTAAATGTCGGCTTTTTAGGCACTGGTTGAACATAAGTATAGTATATAACACGAGGACAATATACAAACTGCTTCAAATCTGTAATCGTTAGCATCAAAAAATCGACTCCCCTTTTTATACGGTATCCTCCGAATAATGAATATCAATATGAATAACTTTATCTAAACTATCTTGGCTTAACGGAAAAATAATAACACTACTCCTTGAGCTATCCTTTAACAACGATTTTAATCGTCTTTGTAACTCACCCCGTAAATTAGTATTCAATTGACCAAAAAACGCACTATATTGCACTCGTACTAAACCATAATCCTTACACATTTCCGAAGCTTTAGTACGAAGTCGATCTTCCGAAATGTCATATATTAATAAAATATTCATCGCTACCACCTTGAGGTATGCCCTTTAAAACCACTTTCTCTTTTAAAAAAGGACGAAAGCATTCGTGTTTGCTTTTGCATAATTGTTTTTACCATATAATTTTTCCCTTGAAATTCCTCGCGGCTATTTAGTCTTTTATCTATGTATTCTCTTATTGTTGCTAAAGTAGGTCTATTCAAAAATATTTGACCATCTTCTTTTTCCTCAGTCTTAGCCTGATACCCACGAGTTAAAATTGAAATAACAGCCCTGTCTACAACTGCGGGTCTATAAATCTCCATCACATCTAGTACTAGTGATGGTCTTCCTGAACGGTCAACATGAAGAAAACCACCATAAGGTTCCAAACCAGCCCGAATAATCGAAGAAGTTACTCTTGATCTTAATATGGCATATCCATAATCTAACATCATATTTACGGTATCTTTTGAACGCGGTTTTCTTGAAGGAAAATCTACTTTTTCAGCTAAAATCAATCGTACACATTTCCAATATCTTTTAGCCGCTTGTCCTTCATATGCGCTAATAGAAAGACGAATATCATCAATATTTAATGCATACAGCCGTTCTATTGCCTCAATGCTTTTTTTCATTCCTTCTATTTCTTCCTTTAATATCTCAGCCATATCTAGTTCTTTCCGACTTTTCAAAAAATACTTTATTACATTAATTTGATTTTGAATTTTGGCTGAAATGCACTCTTTTACAAAAATAACACCTCGTTCATCGTAATAACTTAACAATTGCTCCCTTCGTGCTTGAACTGATCCATGCAAAGCTGGCGTATAAGCACTAATAAAGGGCTCTTCTTTATAATCTACAAAATGTATTTGTGTTCCGTTTGAAATAAGTTCTTCTAACAATGCGATTGACACAACACCGCATTTACTGGTAATGATGAGGTCCTCTAACTCCTTAATAGCAATTTCTTGAATAACCTTTCCCTCTTTCTTCAAAATTAGACGCTCACTCTTTTTTGATAAATTAACACCATAATCGTCAACAATTAGTTCTTTTAACATTTGTCCTAACCCCACTTTCTGTTTTATTTCTATTAGTCTATTTATTTCCATTATTAGGGGTAATTAGACATTCAAAATGCTTTTTTCGAAAAAATCTTAAGCAATGTATAAATAGTAAAATCGGCTAACAATTCATGTTATACTAAAACACAAAGGAGGGATAACATTGAAAAAGTTAGATGGAAAAGAAGCTGAGGTTTTAAAAGGTTTCATTAATGACGGTATTATGATTTTTGAAATTGAAGGAGATTATTATCAAATTACTCATGTTGACAAAAGCTTTATCCAAAAAAGAAAGGATAGGTTAACAAAAGCTATTTTTCAAAATGAAGAAATTCTTGAACAATTAAGTAATTCAGCTGTTGAAGATGAAGAGCAATATATCGAAACTGAAGAAGAATTTTTGAAGTTTATTGAAGAGGTTGAATATGAGGGGTGAAAAGTATCGTGTTGTTTGGAGTTATAATAATGAATAAAAAGTACCATCAAGATAATACGAATACCTTGACGATACTTGTCCAAGGAAAATTTTATAGTATACTTATCTACTTGCTAAAAATTATTTTAACCCGCCCCAAACCAAAAACTGGATTTTTCCCAATGTTACTCCACTCCGCTAATTGTAACCAAGGTACATATGGGGTAAAGTCTCCTTTATAAACAGCATGTCCAACAATTCCTCCCATTTTCAAACGCTGCTTTTGCCGATTGGAGTACCGCTCCCAACTAGTCCATTCTACATTAGACTCTATACAAGTAATTTCATTTTCAGCACGTTGAAAAAGCTCCTGAAAATCAAAGCCTAGCTTTGGCTCATCGTGATGAAAATACAATAAGGCTGTTATCCGACGAATAGCAGACCGTAATACCATATGAAATTCAGGGGCAGATACAAATTCACCACCATATTTTAAACGAGCAGGGGAGATGAAATGAATATGACAAGTTTGAGCTAGTGAATCTAAATTAATATTTGAGGCTAAAATATCCTCCCCAGTAATGGGGGGGAAATCATTTCTAATCAATCGATCCTCGGCTTGATAGATTGAATTAATCAAATCTCCATGCTTATCAACAGTAAAAACCTGCCTTAGACTAGCTTGTTTTTGCCCCTTGCCAAACCCTTGATTACCCATGGCATTTAACACATATATAAAATAAGGCAAATATTCTATTCCTTTTCCGAACAAAGTAAAACCTAAAGTAAACCGCTCACCTGGGGCATAGTATGTTCTCATATCATTCGGCGGGTCGAGCAAAAACGGTCTCGGAATACTTTCATTATTGACTAACACTTCAGCACCATCTGGGGAAGTTGTTTCAAAAATATAAGCATAGGCACAATAATCGAAATGCTTCGAAGCAAAACCATTTTCATTATGCGAGCACATACAAGCAATTTCACGGAAAATATGGCCAAAACTACCGCGGAAAGTTGCCCCCTTGAAAGGTGGTAGGTCAAGGCCGTCTGGGCCAGCTTCATAAATGGCTGTGAATTTAACTAGTTTTAATTTTGATAGATAATGAATAATATCATAATCAGTTTTCATTAAAAAATACCTCTAATCGATTCTCTCATAATGAGAAAAACCTCTGCTTGATTTTATTAATTTATACGGAACTCCAACCTGTCTAAATATTCTATCCTTTCCCAATGTCACAGATTTTGAACTATAACTATTAATAGACTCAAATTTAGCCTTTTTACCCATATCATCTAAGTGTTGAATCATTAAAGATTTTGGCATATTTATTTTTTTATCTTCGAGAAAAAATGTAAATGTGTCATCTAATAACATTGAATCTTTAACATCCAAAAATTGAACAAAACAACCTCGCTTGCCAAGCTGATTAATATGTATAAGTAATTGTTTTAATTTTTGAACATTATCATTCTCCAATTTCTCAATGTTAATGGCTACATATAGCGAGCCGTTGAATAAAACATACTCTCGCAGTGCAACGGATGAGGTAAATACTTGACTAGGATCCTCCGTTAAAACTTCTTTTCTTGACTCTTTAAGAATCTTTACAAATGCATTTTGAACAGTTGCTTTTTTGGGCGGCTTAAAACGAATATCAAGTTCTTTAATCCATTTAAACTCTACTTCCCCATCTAGACCAATATGATAAGCGACATTAATTAAAGCCATCTTAAATGCAAACATCGTCGGCAATAAATTTGTTTTTCCACCCGAACTTGTTGCTAATGAACTTTTCAAGGAAAATGGAGATGTAAAAGTGTATTCGGCTATTAGCCATTTCATTCCATCACCTTCTAACCCAATTCTTGAATGAGATCAGTTATAAATTGAGTAAATTCAACCTGACTATCAAATTTCTTAGCCTCGATCTTACCCTCATAAATACGATTTAGCTGCCCAACAATGCCTGAGATTTCATCCCGATAGTTACGATTAAGTGCACTAATTGATGGTGCGGGTACTGTGGAATTTGAATAACTAAGAACACCTTCAAAACCTAGAATATGCGGATTTTGAGTATTTCGATGTGCACCTAATGGTTTAATAAACGTAAACATAACACTTTCAAGTAAAGCTTTAGCTCTGTTTATCCTTTCTTCTTCAGTTAATACATATTCCCTAGTAATATCATTAAAACCTATTCTGCTTAATTCTAAATTTACAACAACAGCATATTTCCCTGAACTTGCTGGCCGATAAAAAATATTTTGCCCTAAATTAGCTCCAGATTCATCGCCCGAACCAGCCGCACGATTATTATCAAATTTCACATGGAAATATGATTCTGTTCGAGTAGACTCCGGCGAGCCTACTAACCACCCAAACTCTACGACAGATTTTCTTGATACAGACCTATTGTCCCTTGTAATCATAATTCCTTCTAAATCATCTACTGTACAATACGGTAATAATTGATCAATAATTTTTGTGCTATTTTTTTCTCCATCAAGTCTTTCAAAAAAAGCATCGTCTCTATTGATTCGATTAGCATCAAGCTTTTTACAACCATCACATAAAGATAATTCTTTATCGATTGACACATTTGCTAAATGTTCTGCTTGAATGTGTTTTAACATATCACCACTAATTGCATTTACAACTTGAAGTTCGCCTTCTCCATCTACAATATGAACCATTCTCGTTTGTAATTGATTACCTTCGCCACCCTCATTATTTAAAGCATGCATATCAAGTGTTAACAAACCTGAAATCGTTAAATTATTTATCATTCCTCATTTCCTCCCTCACTTTTTTTAGATTTTCCATCATAACAGGATGCAGCCGCAACTAACATAAGGGCAATTGTTTCATGCCTTTTTGGGAATTGGCCAAATAAGCTAACAAAATCATTAAATGAATCTAATGAAACTAACAACCTTCCCTTGTAGTTTGCTCCTTTTTGTTCCATTTTCCGTGCCGTTTCACGGTTATATTCTGAAATAAAATCATTGATTACACTGATAACTTGATCTTCAAATTTAGCTTTTCTTTTTATTTCTTGAAATAATCCATAGTGAATTTCATACTGTTGTTTCCCCTGTGATTTTCGATATTGTTCATTTACTGTTGCTTCTCGCATTGCTTTCGCAATTTCTTGAAAGCCCTTATTAGTAATGATTTCTTTATACATTTGACCCACTCTTTGACACACTCCCTTCAAAATTTCAAAATTGTGTTGGGCAAAATACTTCTTTCGTTCTTTCTGGTTTAAATAGAGCCCTGCATAGGATGCCAAATATTCGAAAAATTTTTTCCATTCCGAGCTTGATAAAAAGTCTCTGTAAGTATTTAATAATTGCATCTCTTCATTTTTAGTTTCATCCAGCCTTTCCAAAACATTTTTATGATCTTGAGTTACATTCAACCATAAATCAGCATCTTTTTCATTGTTAATAGGAAACCAATCTGGGAAACTAATAAATGAATTGTTGATTAGTACCCTTCCAGAACCTAAACTTTTAAAATAAGCGCCTGATATACCCGAAATAATCGTTTTAGGTGTCATATCCATCATGGAAAATAAAAAATCATTGCTAGTTGTTGCATCAATGAACATCGCTGAATTTTTTACTAAAAACTCAACCATATTAAAAATGACTAAAATATCATTTCTAGCTGATGTATAATCTCTTTGTTTTAAAAAAGATTCATGCATACTTTTTAAACCATCAACTGTCACATTATTAGGAACTAACGTTAAAAATTTCAGGTCATCCTTCATTGGATACGCATTCAATACTAAATTTGAACCAATAAATCGAAGCCATTCCTCAAACCAATCAACTAATTTAGAAGGTATCGAACTAACAGAAATTGACTGTGCTTTTGCTTTGTTAACGCCTTTACCAATAATCGGGTTATATGCTTGAACAGCTGATACAGATGGTTTAAATACCTCTTTATCAATAGCTTGTTGTTCAAGAGAGGAATAAACATTTAATCTTTCAATTATCGTTTGTTTCAAATCACTTTGTGAGACAGATTGAATCTCTTTATATAATTTATTGCTTGTGCCAAGTGCCTGCAAAACCCTTAAACTTTGCATTAACAAGTAAATAGGAGCTGGTGGTAGAGGTGCTTCTTCAGCATCATCACTTAAGTTAACTTTAGATTTTTTTCTCTCCCTTTCAGCCTTATATAATTCTTGTTCTCTATAATATTTAAAATTTTGAACTGGTGCTCCTTCTTCATTTTCTGCAAATTGAATATATTCAAACCCAGGATTTAGCTTTAATTCTCCAATATCCATTTGCTCGTAGTCAATTTCCTCAGGCAAAAAACATTTAAAGTAACCAGACTGCTCTTTAATTTGAATATCATTTCTATAAAAGAGTATGGATAACAGCTTTGCTAGTCCTACAGCCGCCAACGCATCACCATAACTTCCGAATTTTTTTTGAATATAAAATACCGTTTCACCCATTGAATCACCTCCTAGATTTTTTCTTGTTGGGATAATTGATCAGCCAGTCTTAGCCTTCTACTAAAATACCAGTACAATTGCCAACCTAATTTCAGATTCTCTGAAGGAGTTACTGCAAACTTTTCACATCTAGTTGCTCTAGCTGGCCCCTCCTCCGTAATCAAATGCACTTCATCATCAATAAGCCCTTTTAAACTTTTTTCAATTACTTTTGGTGCATCATCTACCATACAATACTCTTCCATCTTTTTAGTGTAAGCTCCATGATGTCTTTTTATGGCTGTATACATTGATAGGATTATTTGTGGGGCAATTTCTTTATCTACTTGTAATTTTTTTATCTGCAATTCTAAAATTGGAAGAACTGCATATGCCCCTTCAGCCGCATGTGGAACTCTTTTATATTCTTTCTCTTTTAGTAAGTGATAAGGGTTTGATGAGTCAAAATCAGTATGTACTAAATACTCTTTCGTTTTATCACCAATAATTTCCTGCTGCCATTTTTGATAAGCTATGACATTTTTATGAATTAGTTTTCCAGCATCATGCAAAGCTCCAACTAATTCAGCTAGTATATTTAGTGATGTTGAACTGCTATTTAATATTTTTTCAAATTGGCTATTTATAACATTATATTTTTCATCAAAACTACGTATTTTTTTCCTAACATCTAAAGCATGTTCCACATACGTTTCCTTTTTATATGAGAATCTTTCTTTTTTCTCAATTTCTGTAATAGTTTCCTTTGAAATAAAATCTCCTTCATCTAAAGAGAAGCCTATTTTTTTACTATAGCTGGCTAATCTAGATGATATTGCAACAAGTAAATGATTATGTATATTTTTTATATCTTCTAATGGTTTCCATTGTACTTCTTTAGAATACTTTCTTTCAGAATCACCAGGAAATTCTAGATAAAAAATGGACTTACTCATGTCTTCAACTTTTCTTAAATAATTTAGCAAAGTACTATAGGGAATTGAAAAGTACTCTGGTTTTTTATACAGATCAAGCTTCCATGGCTCTGGATGAATAATAACTTGAATGTTATCTACATCCCTAATTAAATCTTTAATGGATGAACGATGACCTTCATTTTGTGTCGTTGTAACCATCTCTCGAACTTTACTAAAAGATAAGCTGTTTAATAACTCCTCTTCACGATTTGAGTGAATAGTTTCTACCATTTTTGCTTCCTCAACAGCCGTCATTAATAACGGAGTACTTTCTTTTAAATAAACACTAGTTTTATTTACTAAATCTTGATTATATGGCAAAGGATTTTCTATTTTATGAACAAATACCTTACCGATGAATTCTCCATATCTTTCACATCTGCCTATTCTTTGAATAAGTGCATTTGCAGGACATAGTTCAGAAATTAAAACGGAGGCTGAGATATCCAATCCGACCTCTACAACTTGATTTGCTATTACAATTATTTCTTTGTTTGAGCTACGTTTTAGAGCATCCTTTATTTCGAGCTCTAAAGTCTCCCTATCTTCTTTAAGAAATCGAGCATGTAGGCAAATTATTTCTACGTTGCATTTCCCTTCTTTTAACTTTACTACCAATTCATTGTATAACTCTTGAACTTTCTTAACAGTGTTCACAACAACTAATGTTCGATCTTTATGTTGCTGTAAAATTACCTCAGCATTTATTAGCCGTTCATCCCAATTAACTTCCCTTTTCCTTACTGCATTCATAGATGTTTGTAAATGAACGATTTCCTGGCCTGGTACAACTTGATACTTACCTTTAATTTTACTAGAGATAGCACTTAGATATTTTTCTGTTGCTGTTGCAGTCATCATACAAGTTCGAACAAAAGGAGATAGAAATGCTATCATATCTATATAGGTTGCTAACGATTTATCTACATCAAGTAAATGGAACTCATCTAAAACAATATAAGATCCTAAAAAAGCACCAGGTGCGATGTTACTGGCATTTCTAGATGTTCCATAAGAAAGGCCAAGATAGGCTGCTAATATTTGATCAATGGTTGTAACAATGACGTCTCCCTCAAAGTATGGGTCCTCATTTTGTCCACCCATTTGAACAGTTACTTTCAAATCTCTTTTTTCCAATATAGGTTTTATTGTATTTGCTATGGCTGTTACTAAAGTTCGTTGCGGCAATACATAAAACATACGATCCGCAAACTGTATATTATTTTCTTTTGCATAAACAAATGGAACAACGCTCATCCATGTCTTTCCAGAGCCTGTCGGGGCTGTAATTAATTGTTTTTCATTATCTAAGATTTCATTAATAGCTCGTAGCTGGAATGGATAAGGATAATGACCAGTTATTTGTTTAAATAAAGATTCCATCTAACTCCTCCTTTTCTTAATCCCCTAAAACGGGGCAAAAAACATTGATATTCAAAAAGAATTAATTACTTTTTCAATTCTCAAGATGAGTATTACACAATCAAAATGGCAATAATTAAGTTTAGAAAGAAGAGATTTAACCTCTTCTTTCTGGAGTGTTCTTCCTGCGCTAAGATAAAAAACTATCTTAGCGCCTTTTTTTGTTTTGTTTTGGACTCCCTCGATGATAATCAAACTTAAAGGAAAAATCTAAAGCAATATTTCCCCCATTATTATTTTGTTTCATCTAATTCACCTCCTACACGATTAGTTATATCCTTAATCTATATATAAAATACATACTATTATAAATTAATTATTTACTGGGTAATTAATTGGATTTAAAGTGTTTATTAAGTATTTGTTTCATGAAAATTAGCTTTGTAATAATTCCAGATTCAATCACTTGAAACTAAAAACACATTACTTCTAAATTATACCTCTTTTTTATAAAGGCGTTTCTACCTTTCTAAAAATTCCATGTATAAAACCCCTCACTCTAGTAAACCCTAATAACAGCTTTCACGGAGGTGATTTTCTATTGGAAGTACAACAAATTAATAAAATCCCAGAAATCGAATATACGAAAGGCTTTTCGTATTTATTTCATCTATTAAGTCACTTGACAAGTTCTAAAAGCATGTTTGAACACAAGATTCATTTAATTATGGAATTATCACGAAGTTCTACTAGTTCAACATTTTCAAAGGTAGATATTGAGTCCATGCTTCCGCAGTATCCTTCCCGAGACCTTGAATCTATTGTTCAAAGCATGATTGATGGCGGCTGGCTTAAGCGGGAAGAAGGAACAGTAAGCTACCAATTTACTAAACCTGGGCTATTGATTACACGTTTTCTGCCATTTTTATATCAAGGAGATCAATTGGATGATCAAGCCTTTCAATCAGCTTTGAAAGAAATGATGAATGCCGCTGAAAAAATGAACTTAAGTCTTACATCACTTGAATTCATGAGAGACCAAGCCATTCATTCCGTACAGAGAAATATTGAAGAAATAAAAGGAGCTTTAATTTCAAAAAACGAGGAAAAAATCTATGAAGCTAGACAGAAGCTTGATACATTCCTTGAAAATATTGATGATTTCTTAAAAAGATTTAAGCAAATTAATGATTTCAAACGGCTAAATAATATGACTATCACAGAGAGTGACAAAAAACCAATAGAATTCTTACTCTCACTTGAATTAAAAATTAATGAGTTACTTGATTACCGTCGCCAATCATTACTTAATTCGATATCCATTGGCAATGGAATTTTCACTAAAAAAGATATCGACCGCTTTATTTATCAATCTTCTTTTAAAGATTTATCTATATTTTTAAATGACATAATATATATGCCATCGCAAACACAATGGATTGATGAAGATGAGCTTATGGATTCCTTAGACCAATTTTTATCCAACCTAAAACCATTAAATTCAAAAAGAAGAATTAGCAAGCGAGTATTTGGTTCTCATGAGGAGCCAAAAATGTTTTCTCAATCTTATTTGGATAAAACAAACATAGTTTTGCAGAAGATATTCCTAGGTCAAGAGGAAATTTCATTAGAGCAGTATTTACTCCAATTCGATAACAAAGTTGATATATTTATGCATTTTGCAGCTTTATGTTTTTTAGATTCAAAAAAATTATCAATATATCAACTGCAAACAACAAAAAAAGCAAAAACAGTTGAGAATAGACTACTTACAACAGTCTCTATTGCATCAATTAGGAGGAGAGATTCAAGTGAATAATTTTTATGATATAACACCAGAAGAAGTGTGCGCTGTATTAACAATCCAACCCGTACCGAAACATATTTTACCACAACTTGATTATGACGACCTTTTGAGACAAAAAGTGATTCATTCACTTAGTGAAACAGGCTATGAATTTATTGATGATTCTCTGGCAGGTTACTATGATGCTAGATTGAAAAAAGAAATTCGTTCAACAAGGCCTATCATGGATCAAAAATTGAGCGGTAACCAACTTAATGTCAGCCATAAAGCAGTTATTGTAATTTTATGGTGTCTTTTAGTTTTACCACGTATTGACCCTATGATTCGGAAAGAATTAAGGAAGCCTTTGACGGTTGCCGAAGATCAATTATATGAAAATTTCAAACAACATATCGGTGCAAAGAAAAATCTTAAAAGGATTATAACAATACTCCGCAAGCAACAATTTCTTGAATATTCTTCAAAAATGAAAGCTTATATAGCTGGTCCAAGGTTATTTACAGCTATTGATTCAAACATTATGTATGAACGGGTCAAAACTCATATGATTCACTTTTTAGTAACTGAACAAGAAAAACAGCGAACTGCATTAAACACAAGCTTCCAAAATTATGCCCTAGCGCTTAAGGAGGATGAAGCAAATGAGCAGTATAAAAATGCCTAAAAAATACTTGCCATTAAAATTGAAAAGCATTGAAACAGAAGGTTTTTCGTATTTTCCACGTCAGGAAATATTAATACACGATATGATTACGATGTTAAACGGAGAAAATGGCGCAGGAAAAACGACATTATTAAACATGTTTCGTGTCCTTTTTGGAGCTAGAAAATTTGATAATGGACACACTCTAAAAACATTTTTTGAGCGTGATAGTATTCATGAAATTTATATAGTGGGCAAGTTTTCTAATACTGTCAATCATGGGCGTCGTCCTTTTCAAGAAATCGGTAAATGGGAGGACGATGTAACAATCGTTTGTCATCTCGTTAATGAAAAACCATTCATCAGAGAATATTTAATCTTTGACGGTGTTTTTGATTTGGAGACACATCTAAACGAAAAGCTGAATTGGCTTGACATAGGACAATACTTACACCAAATGAGTGAGGTTGGTATGCCGCGGTCTCTTTCCAATGCATTTAGCTTGTCACAAGGAAAAACTGAAAAAATACTTGAGTCATCAGAAGAAGAACTTGCTCAATACATTCTACAAATTTGCGGTGAACAAGAAAGAATCGAGCAATTTAATAAAATAAAAATTGACTTAAAGGAACAAAAAGAACAGTTTCATAGACTATGTCTTCAAAAACAACAAGAAGAAATGACCATGAATACCCTCTTGAAAAAAATTTCACGATTAAAAGAAATCAAACAGCATGAAGAAACAAAAAATATACTATCATTTAATCAACCATTGAGCTTACTTAAAACGCTAAATGAAGAGCTGAATGTAATCAATGATCAACTAGAACAACTAGAGAAAAACATAGCATCTTTGGAACAAAAAATATTTCGAAAACAGCAACAATACGATGAAATAGAACAGAGCAAGAAAGATATCCTAATACAATTACAAAATATCAATATGGAAATTGAACAGCTTCAAGCTGAAATTACGCCTATTCACATCAATCTTAATGAAATAAATAATAGCATTGGAGAAATGGAAGAATTTATTTCAAAATACGAAAAAATTGAAGTTAAAGATCTTTTCCTGTTAAAAGAAAAGAGAGACCAAATTAATATTCAACACAGAAAACAAATTACTGCAGTAACAAATGTTGCAAATGAACTTGAAATAATCAAAACTAGCATCTCACAAATTGAAAAGAATAAAAATGTAATCTATCCACCAGCCGTTCAAAAAATCACCAAATTATTAGAATCTCAAAAAATCCAATTTTTATTATTGGCAGAATATATAGAGATATCTGATCACGAGTGGAGAGGCACTGTAGAAGCATTATTAGGCAATGAACGATTTACCATTGTAGTTGATCCAAAACAGATAGTCAAAGTAATGAAAATGGCCCAGCAAATTGAATATCCATTTTGGATTTCACCTCATTTTCAGTCTGTACTACATATTGATAAGCAGTCTATCTTATCAAAAATAACGGTACTAGACGATCGCATTTCTGGCTATTTAAATAAATATTCTAAATATAAAATGGCAGCAACTATAGATGAAGCTTGGAAATGGTCAAATGATGGTCACAGCAGCATCTTAAATAAACCATATCCATATCTCGTTACTAATAGAGGCGGTAAATCAATTAAAGCAAATAATTTATACTGTGGAAAAAAAGCTTATGAAGCACAACTACATGAACTTTACGCCCAGCTTACCAAACTTGATACTACTTTTGTGAGCTTAAAAAAAGAGGAAGAAACTCTCGAAAACAACATGCAAGAAATAAACATGCAAATTAATGATCAAGAAAATCGCTTACTTCTTCCCGAAAAACAAGCAACCTTCCTAGAGCTATTAACAAATAAGGAAAAACATAAACGGGAATTATTGGAATTGAATCAAAAGGCTTCACAGAAAAAAGAACACCAACAAACCTTAATTATTGATTCACAAGAAATATTTGCGGCAATAGCAAAACTAAAAGAACAGTTGGTACAAAATAAAAATAATTTAGCAGACATGTCGGATAAAAAAGATGAACTAAATACCAAAAAGGAAAACAAAATAAAGGTTATAAACCAAAACCAACAACAGTTAACAAAGGAGCAACAAGAAATGTTGCACGATGAAGACTATTGTAGAGCATTATTTCCATATGAATATTACAAAATCGAATTAGAAAAAATTAATTCTTTAATACAACAATTATTTTCATTAGGAGAGCCAATTGAGCCTGAGATTGAAAATATTCTTATATTAGAAGAAGAATACAGAGCTCGTGCAGTTTTGCTCCAAAACAACTTAAACGAAATCACTAACAGCGAAGTGCAGCTCGAAAAACTTCAAATAAAACATTCTGAAGCACGAGAAGAATATATGTTGATGGTACAAGAGGCTTTTAAAAATGTAAAATTGTCACTTGAAAATATGGCTAAAGAAGGAAACATTCAGGCAAGTATTAATTTTTTCCCTTACGGTGAAGAAAGATGGCGAGCTGATTACAAAATTGGCTTCCATGGTAAGAAACCTATGAGTTACCGCTCAAATTCCAAACTAAGTGGCGGACAAAAGGTAGTAGCTTCGTTATTACTAACGTTAGCGACAATAAAAGCAGACGGTATTCTAAGTTTTATGATACTAGATGAACCATTTGCACATCTTGACCAACAAAATATGGAACTAGTTGGAACCTTCCTGAAAAACACAAATGCCCAATACATTATAGCAATGCCATATTCCGAAAATTTAAAGGTCGCCTATCCATTTGTTAACATGTCAATACAGCTAAAACCGAAAGAACCGAATGAAGAGGTTGCACCTTCTATTACCTACGGAGTGATTAATGATGAATATATCAAGCAAAATGCATATTTCAAACCATAAACATAGCTATTCATATACAATCATATGGGGGCCATTTCTAAAAAGAGATGGTTCCTATATTCGTGAAAAATTTAATGTTAAACGTTGTAATGAGTGTAACTATGAAAAAAGATTATTTACTGGTGATTGGGAAACATTTGGTCTAAAGTCCTTCAACAATTCTTTATCCGATTTCTTCAAGGATAAGCACGAAAAAATAGCAAAAAAAATACTAGTGGACTTACTTAAATCTAATAATAATAAAAGGTGGAGTAGCTGGAAAACTAGTTTATTGAAAACATTTAATTATGAATCCATTTACCATACAATAACTACACTAAATGAACTAGGAATATTAATCATTCGCTATCGAAAAAATAATACACGGATTGAGCACCATGATATAATACACCTTTATTATAACGAGGAATACACAAGAGAAATTAAAACCTTTATTAATGTTGCTGAACCTGTATTGCCATTTTGGGCAAAAGACCCATTTCCAAAAATTAAAATGGTCCCAACAAAACCCGAAAGTATCCAAATATATAAAATTCTTACTACACAGAAACATTTATATGAATCTGATAATATTGCTGTATTAGAAAATGATGCCGGACAAAAAATAGTTAGTTCAATTGATTCAGGTCTCGCTTACTTCAGATTAATTAAGTGCCTATATGGCCTCATTGATTTAATTGAAAAAAGCAAAACAGAAAGTGTAAAAACATTTTCCCAACAAATCTTTTCAGATACAAAAGTTCTAACAAAAAACGATATTAAAAAGTTGAAAAACCTTCTTGGTGATACTATTGTTTCCTCTATATTAAGAAGTAATTTTGAAGAAATACTCGTTTCTGCAAATTTTTTGTGGGAATTTTGCGGAAACATCGGAAATAGCAATGCCTTCAAAGAGTATATTCCCATACCAAGAGAAATGATTTACGACATTGCATTACTCTCATGGAATGCACCCCATTTATTAATCGTCGAAAATCAAGAGCTATTTTATAATATAGTAAAAGAACAATTGTTAAATCGAAACGATTGGGGTGTATTACTTAGCTATGGTTTTCTGTCATCTGGCGAGGAAATGATGATAGCAAGGGCTAGCAAATACCAACTCAGAAATATTTTTATTTGGCCAGACCTAGACCCTTATGGGTTTGAAATTGCAAAAAATATCGCAGATAAATTTGCTCCGTATTCTAATCTAAGAATATTCTTGTATGGTTTTCTTGAAAACGACTTCGAAAGTCTTCCTGTTCATAAAAAGATGGCTCCTCTTGATATTCAAAAAGTAGATCAACTACTTAAAATGAAGCTAGACCCTCAAATCCATAGAACTCTTTTGAAAATGAAAGACACTAGACTCAAAGGCGAGCAGGAAATCATGATAAAATCTATTAATAAGGGTACTTTCGAAAATTGCATATTGAAAACATCTATACCATTATATGTATGAACAATAGCGTCGCTCGTATTAAATATACGGAGGAGCTCGACACACTGCTTTCTATTTTTAGCATGTTGAATGAAATATCCATGGAAACTAAAGGATAGCTTGATTGACTTCAGAAATTGTTTGGCAATACCCAGTAAAACCATCACGACTAATAACTTTAGTGAACAATGACTCTAATGCTATTTAGTAACTGTTTCTGGAGTCGATTAAGCAAAAAACAATTTATTTTGCGATAAAAGAAAAACCTCAAATATTTCTTACCTCCCCCCCAAAAACAAATTCAAAATATTTCAAAAGAAGGCGAACGCTTATCCATGTGAGTACCGCGAAGAGAATGACAAGGAAGATGGCCACTAGAGGATTTAAAGTTGTAAATACTTGCAAGTTTGCTACAGCATTTGCTGCTACTCCGAAAATGGGCATAACAATTGCAGACAGGCCTGAAATTATAATGAAAAATAATAAAAATGGAAAAACTAGCAGATGTAACTACCACTTGAGTAAAGCTACTATGTTTAAAGCCATTTTTGTTATAATTTTGCTTATATATAAACGCATTTTTACTCCTCCATCTTATAAAAAGGTGGTGGAGCTTTAAGTAATAGACAAACCACCTTTATTGTAACCTTCCTCATTATGAATGAAGTTGGATTAATAAATAAGTGAAAAAAGGTCTTAATTTAATAGGAACTTCGTCATGATTCTGCCATGAAATTCCTTTGTCTGGGTAATTACTATCATTTTTGATAATAATATATTTTTAAGGAGGCCTTTTCATATGATAACGCAAATACAAATGGCTGGTATGGTTACACAGCTTCTAATTTCATTATTATTTCCAATTATCATTCTTATTTTTCTTATTCGGAAAAAGTCTTTGTCGTGGAAATCACTCTTGATTGGAGTTCTAATTTTTATTGTCTTTTCGCAAGTATTAGAGAAGATTCTCCATATTGCTGTAATTGATCCCGCTGGGCCTTCGCTAAAATGGACTGATAGTACGGTTGCATTCGTTGCTTATGGAGCATTGGCGGCAGGTGTTTTTGAAGAGATTGGGCGATATGTTGGCTTTAAATTTTTGCTTAAGAAAAATCGTTCATATAATGATGGGTTGTCATTTGGGTTAGGGCACGGCGGCATTGAGGCAATATTGATTGGGGTCATCGGCGGGGTTACTGCACTTATTTTTGCAAATCTCATTAACACAGGAATGTTTGACCAGACGATTGGTGCTGCAATGCCTGCTGACCAGCTTGCTTTAATTAAAAATCAATACTTGAATACAGGCTTTGGCATATATGTAGTTGGTGGATTAGAGAGAGTTCCAGCTATTTTGATTCATATTGCCCTTTCGCTTGTTGTGTTATTAGCTGTTCGAGAAAGTAAATTTGTATACTTTTTATATGCGATTGGGTTGCACGCATTAATGGATGTTGCACCCGCGATGTATCAAGCTGGTGTACTGAAATCTATTTGGACTACTGAATTAATCATCGCATTGTTTGGAGTTGCAGCGCTTATTTTTATCTTTAGGGCAAAAAAACTGTTTATGAACGATTAATAAAGCATTTTTTATCATTGCCCCGGAATTCAGACAAGGATTGGTGCGAATTTCGGGGATTGTCCACATAAATTCGACGAATTTTATTGCTATATCCACGAAATTTTTGTTTTATCCACGAAACTCGCTGTTATATCCACGAAACTAAAGCGTTTTTCCACATTTGACTGATTGCCACACAAATAAAGTACCAAAACCAATGCAACATAAAGCATTGGTTTTGGTACTTATATTTATTAAAGCTTATCAAGCTCTTCCACGATTAACTGGTTCACCATTTGTGGATTTGCTTTTCCTTTTGTTGCTTTCATAATTTGGCCGACGAAGAAGCCAGCTGCTTTTTTGTTACCGCTCTTATAGTCTTCGATTACCTTCGGATTACTGCTAACAACTTCCGCTACAATCGCACGAAGTTCGCCTTCATCGGAAATTTGTACTAGACCTTTTTCTTCGACAACTCTCTCTGGGTCGCCGCCATTCTCAACTAATTCTTTGAAAACATCTTTAGCAATTTTAGAAGAAATTGTACCTTTTTGAATAAGTTCAATCATTTTTCCCAATGCCTCAGGAGTAAGCTTCACTTCAGCTAACTCAACGTTATTAGCGTTAAGATAAGCTGAAAGTTCACCCATAATCCAGTTTGATGCTTGTTTAGCGTCTGCACCTACCGCAACGGAAGCTTCGAAAAAATCGGAAGTCTCCTTTGAAACTGTTAAAACCGCTGCATCATAAGCTGGTAAACCAAGTTCACCAATATAGCGCTCACGGCGTGCATCCGGCAACTCAGGAATTTCCGCTCGAACACGGCTCATCCATGCTTCATCAATCACAATATCAACTAAGTCCGGCTCTGGGAAATAACGATAATCGTCAGAGCCTTCCTTGACACGCATTAAAATTGTTTTCTTTTTCGCATCATCATAACGGCGCGTTTCCTGCTGAATGACACCGCCAGCTATAAGCACTTGCTCTTGGCGTCTTTCTTCATATTCTAAGCCGGCACGCACGAATGCAAATGAGTTTAAATTCTTTAATTCTGTTTTTGTACCGAATTTCTCTTGGCCCACAGGACGCAAGGAAATATTGGCATCACAGCGCAAGGAGCCTTCTTCCATTTTACAGTCAGAAACACCTGTATATTGAATGATTGACTTTAATTTTTCCAAGTAAGCATACGCTTCTTCAGGTGAACGCATATCTGGTTCAGAAACGATTTCAATCAGCGGTGTACCTTGACGGTTTAAATCCACTAATGAATGACCGTCACCTGTATGCGTCAGTTTCCCAGCATCTTCTTCCATATGAATTTGCGTAATTCCGATACGTTTCTTTTTACCGTCCACTTCAATATCAATCCAGCCACGTTTCCCAATTGGCTTATCAAATTGCGAAATTTGGTATGCTTTCGGATTATCTGGATAAAAATAGTTTTTGCGGTCAAACGTTGTGATTGGCGCAATTTCACAGTTTAATGCCATTGCTGCCTTCATTGCAAATTCAACAGCTTGGCGGTTGACAACTGGCAATACGCCTGGATGCCCTTGGCAAATCGGACAAGTATTGCTGTTAGGGGCTACTCCAAATTCATTTGAACAATCACAAAAGATTTTTGTATTTGTTTTTAGCTCAACATGGACTTCAAGTCCGATGACTGTTTCAAAAGCCATTTCTCGTTCCCCCTTACAGATTCGGTCTTTGTCGTGTAAAATCTGTTGCTTGCTCATAAGCATGTGCTACACGATAGACCGTACTTTCATCAAAATACTTTCCAATGATTTGCAAGCCGATTGGCAGGCCATCACTTGAAAATCCGCATGGAACTGAAATACCTGGAACACCAGCAAGGTTAACAGGAATTGTTAAAATATCTTCGACATACATTGTTAATGGGTCATTTGCTTTTTCACCAATTTTGAATGCTGGTGTTGGGTTTGTTGGCCCAAGAATGACATCATATTTTTCAAACACTTCATCAAAATCATTTTTAATTAATGTTCGTACTTTTTGCGCTTTCTTATAATAAGCATCATAATAACCTGAACTTAAAGCAAATGTTCCGAGCATAATGCGGCGTTTTACTTCGTCGCCAAAGCCTTCGCTGCGGGACATTTTAAATAAATCGATAATATTTTTCGCATTGTCTGAACGGACGCCATAGCGGACACCGTCAAAACGAGAAAGGTTGGCAGATGCTTCCGATGAAGAAAGTAAATAATACGTTGCCACTGCATATTTTGAATGCGGAAGTGATACTTCTTCCCAAACCGCACCCTGAGATTCCAACACTTTCAGGGCACTCATTACAGCTGCTTTAACATCTTCACGTACACCTTCACCGATATATTCTTTTGGTACAGCGATTTTTAACCCTTTAACATCACCTGTTAAGGCAGATAAATAATCAGGAACTTCGACATTAGCAGAAGTTGAGTCCATTTTGTCATGTCCAGCAATTGCTTGTAATATGTAAGCATTATCTTCAACACTTCTAGTGATTGGGCCAATTTGGTCTAATGACGATGCATAAGCAACTAAGCCAAAACGTGATACTAATCCGTATGTCGGTTTCAAGCCAACGACACCACAAAAAGCAGCTGGCTGACGGATGGAGCCACCTGTATCAGAGCCTAAAGCAAATGGCACTTCACCAGCTGCAACTGCCGCCGCCGAACCGCCGCTAGAACCGCCTGGTACATAGTCTAGATTCCAAGGATTTTTCGTAGGGTAAAAACCTGAGTTTTCATTTGATGAACCCATCGCAAATTCATCCATATTACATTTTCCGATAATGATTGCTTCTGCATTATGTAACTTTTCCGTAACAGTTGCATCGTAAACAGGATCAAAGTTTGCTAGAATTTTGCTAGCACAAGTTGTCCGAAGTCCTTTCGTTACGATATTATCCTTTACACCAATCGGCATCCCAAAAAGAAGGCCGAATTGATCTTTGGAGCTAATTTCTTGATCAAGCTTTGCAGCTTGTTCTCTCGCCGCTTCTTCATTTAATGTAAGAAATGCTTTTACTTTATCTTCTACCTTGCCAATGCGCTTGTAAGATTCATTAACAAGCTCAGTAACAGTTATTTCCTTTTTATGGAGCATCCCATGTAAATCAGAAATTTTATGTTCAAATAATGACATACTGTGCCCTCCTCTCCTTATTCAATAATCGATGGTACTCTAAATTGACCATCTCTTTGCTCAGGTGCATTTTTCAATGCTTCCTCTTGTGATAGCCAATTGCGTACAGTATCTTCTCTTAAAATATTTTTAATGTCTAATACATGAGTTGTTGCCTCAACATTTTCCGTATCAAGTTCATTTAAAAGCTCAGCGTATTCAATAATCGCATCTAAATGGCTTGTGAATTGTTCAGCTTCTTCTTCAGTTACCGCTAAACGTGCTAAATGCGCAACATGCTTCACTTGTTCGATTGAAATTCGTGACATTCCGTTTCCCCCCAATCTTTTTGTATATATAATCGTCAAATGCACCCTGGCTTGTTTATGCCTAGATTATAGCTGAGCCTTCAAGCCATGGAATTTGCTCATTAATTAACACAATACAATGATAATACCAAAAATGAATACGATTGTTCAAGATATGTCGACATTTATCGGAAACACGGAAATGGTTCTCTTGCTATTTTTTCGAATCCCCTGCCTTTTTTCCTGTAGAATCTTTTTATTGTCCGAGAAAAACTAGTTATTGTCCGAGCGGGGCAACTTATTGTCCGCATAGGGTCATATATTGTCCGGACAAGGCTGTTTATTGTCCGATTGCCATATATTGGCGCCCTTATCTAAAAATATGGACAAACGGTTTTTCCTCGCCACCATTCCTGCTTATGAGAGCCTCTTGGCCACCAATTGATGTAATATAAACTTGGACAGAAATATACGGTGGGAAATGATCAAGCATCAAGCCCGTAATATATTCTGTAAAGCCGATTATTTCTGCTTTACCATAGAACTGAATCGGAATATCAATGGTCATTTCCTGAAGCTGATCATTAACGTAGTAGCCGCGGCCGACTACACCAACATAATTAGGAAAATATTGTTCAATATCGCTTTTAAAGTTCATCATTCGCATATAATCATCATAATATGAATCTTTGCCTTCCTGGGATGGGAATAAAACGTGTTTTTCATTAATCTTTTCCCATTTGGAAATCGAATTGCTATTGCCACCTATATATGTTTTCGTAAAAAAATTACCTGGCACAACAGCGTCCCTTGGCTTTTCCTGGAATAATGCAATAACAATCGGAACTCCTTCCAACTCCTTTATGCTTTGCAGTTTTTGTAGAACTTGGACCGCAAGTGCCTTTCCTTGTTTCTCTATTTCCGCAGCATCTATAGGTTCATCTCTTGGATAGCCATTTGTCGGCTCATTAAAATTATAAACTGATTTCAAAGCAAGCCCAATGACGACACCAGCAAGCTCGACTTTATTTTCATTATTTTTTTTCAAATAATTTTGTTCCATTATATGTGACAAGTATTTTGGGTTTTTGCGAAACTCTTCTGCTGTTGCTGTTTTTTCATTTAACGGTGGATTCATACCCTCTGCATTTTTTTCGCTTTGTCTCCCGACCCAGCTTTCCGCCATTTTAGCTGTGACATATTGACCTTCTTGAAAATAAAAATTATTCGGATCGAAATGCTCTTGCGCGATTCTCATCAAGCCTATTTCCATCTCATCAATATCTAACCGATTGTATACCGTATAATTAGCTAGACCTCTTGCCTTCCCCTGCTTGAATGGTAAAATGGTGCGATAATATTCATCTGAGATTTTGTATTTTGGAATAATCGCTTGCTCCGTTGCTTCTTTTGTTTCTTGAACAATCTCCTCATCTTTCCCAAATTTAGGGGTGCATGCCGTTAAAACTAGTAAAAAAACTAGCATTAGTAATACACTTTTCTTCATTATTGAGGCCCCCTTATTTCTTTAATTCTTGAAGCATTCTCGCCTCATCCCATACTTCAATTCCTAGTTCAAGTGCTTTTGCTAACTTGGAGCCCGCATCTTCCCCAGCAATGACAATATCAGTGTTTTTACTGACACTTCCGGTAACCTTTGCCCCAAGTGCTTCAAGCTCTTTTTTCGCTTCGTTTCGACCCATCTGCTCTAGCTTCCCAGTCAACACAATTGTTTTTCCGGCAAAAATCGAGTCAATTTCATCGATATTTACCGCTTTCGGTCCTTTATAAGTCATATTTACGCCATATGATATAAGCTCGTTAAGCAATTGACTAACTTCAGATTTACTAAAATAAGTGACAATCGAATCAGCCATTTTATCGCCAATTTCATTAATATTAATTAAAGTTTCCATTGTTGCATTTTGGAGAGCATCCATCGTTTCAAACTGTTGCGCCAATGTTTTCGCTGCTTTTGCTCCAACATGACGAATCCCTAAACCAAACAATAATTTTTCCAATGAATTATGCTTTGAAGCTTCAATCGCATGTAGCAAATTATCAACTGACTTTTCTCCCATTCTTTCAAGCTTTAACAGTTCATCCCGCTCCAATTTATAAAGATCAGCGACATCCTCGATTAAATTCGCCGCAAATAATTGGGTGATGACTTTTTCCCCTAAACCATCAATATTCATAGCATTGCGGGAAACAAAGTGAATAAGGCCCTCACGAATTTGCGCATGGCATTTCGGATTAATACAACGGAGCGCAACCTCATCATCAAAGCGGACAAGCTCACTGCCACATTCTGGACAGCCTGATGGCATGCTAAAATCCCGTTCTTCCCCTGTTCTCTTTTCTTCCACAACAGTAACTACCTCAGGGATAATATCGCCAGCTTTTTTAATAATAACGTAATCGCCAATTTTAATGTCTTTTTCACGAATCAAGTCCTCATTATGAAGAGATGCCCTTCTAACCGTTGTTCCGGCAACACGGACAGGCTCTAAAATTGCTGTTGGTGTAATCACACCCGTCCTGCCGACGCTTAGCTCAATATCAATTAGCCTTGTCATCACTTCTTCTGCTGGAAATTTATAAGCCACAGACCAGCGTGGACTTTTTGCCGTATTGCCAAGACGGCGTTGCTGGTCGAAAGAGTCCACTTTAATCACAATGCCATCAATTTCATAAGGTAAAGCTGGTCGCTTTTCGGTCCAGCCTTCAATGAACTGAATCACCTCATCAATGTTGGCACATCTTCTTCGTTCAGGATTCGTTTTAAAGCCGAGACGTTCTAAAAAATCTAGACCATCACTATGGGATTCCACTGGTAGTTCCTCAGTTGATCCAATTCCATAGACGAAAATATTTAAATTTCTTTTGGCGGCAATTTTCGGGTCAAGCTGCCGTAGGGAGCCTGCGGCTGCATTTCGCGGATTAGCAAAAAGTTCCTCGCCCTTCGCCTCACGCTCGTTATTTAATGCTCCAAAAGAGCGCTTTGGCATGTACGCCTCCCCGCGTACCTCAATATCGATATTTTCCTTTAATCTCAAAGGAATCGTTTTAATCGTTCTGAGATTGGTCGTGATATCCTCACCAACCGAACCATCCCCACGTGTTGCTCCTTGGACAAACAAGCCATTTTCATAGCGTAGTGAGATTGCCAGTCCATCTATTTTCAATTCACATACATACGAAAACTCTCCGCCAACATCTTGTCGAATGCGGCGGTCAAAATCGCGCAAATCTCCTTCATTAAAGGCGTTCCCGAGGCTAAGCATCGGCACACGGTGTTCAACCTTTTCAAAAGACTCTAATGGTTTGCCACCGACACGTTGCGTCGGTGAATCAGGTGTTACAAGCTCTGGGTGTTCTTCTTCAAGCATGATTAATTCCTGCATAAGCTTGTCATATTCAGCATCAGGGACTGTCGGTTTGTCGAGCGTATAATACTCGTAGCTATATTGATTTAACAAATCTTTCAATTCATCGATTCGCTTTCTATCGTCTTGTAGAGTCATATAGTAATACCTTCCCTTAAATCTTTGTAATAGGTGCAAATTGTGCTAAAAGTCTCTTTATACCAGTTGGTTGTGGAAAAGCAATATCAAGTTCTTGATTCGTGCCTTCGCCTTTCACACTTACAACCGTACCAACTCCCCATTTTTTGTGTTCCACCTTATCACCGACACGCCAGCCTACTAACTCGCCACCTGTTTTCGTAGCAACTGGGCGAACGACTGACTGCTGAATTGTTGGTCTTGGCATCCCACCGAACGGCGATACTGCTGATAGTTGTTTTTTCGCAGCCTCTTTAGTAGCTTCTTCTGCAAGATTTTCAATTAGCTCATCAGGTATTTCATTGATAAAGCGTGAAACAGGATTCATTTGCATGCGCCCATATAATGTTCTCATTCGCGCATTTGTTATATATAATTGATTTTCAGCTCTTGTGATGCCAACATAGGCAAGACGGCGTTCCTCTTCCATTTCCTCATCATCCATTAAAGAACGGCTGTGCGGGAATATGCCTTCTTCTACCCCCATTAAAAAAACAACCGGGAATTCCAACCCTTTTGCGGAATGGAGCGTCATTAAAACAACTGCATCTTGACTATTTTCCGTGTCTTTATCAGCTTGGTCAATATCAGAGATGAGCGCTAAGTCAGTTAAAAATGACACTAAGCTTTTATCTTCATTTGTTTTTTCAAAGTTTTTTGTAACCGATAAAAACTCTTCAATATTTTCAAGTCTGCCCTCAGCTTCTAATGTTTTTTCAGCTTTTAGCATGTCACGGTAGCCTGTTTTTTCAAGCACTTCTTCTACTAATTCAGTAACTGATAAATATTCCTGCATTTGATTCCAATTCCGAATTTGGTCGCGGAAATCCAGTAGTATATTTGTAAACCTTGAAGAAAGGCCGATAAAGTCAACTTCATTTAATGCGTCAATGATTGACATACCACTCTGCACCGCATATTCAGCAACCTTGTCTACTGTTGAAGCACCGATTCCTCTTTTTGGCATATTAATAATGCGCATAAGGCTTATGTCATCATCAGGATTAGCAATTAGACGCAAATAAGCTAGTAAGTCCTTAATTTCTTTGCGATCATAGAACTTCATCCCACCGACAATATTGTAATGGATATTTGATTTTAGTAAAACTTCCTCCATCACCCGTGACTGGGCATTTGTCCGGTATAATATCGCAACGTCTTGATAGCTTAATTTACCGCTGTCCACTAATTCTTTTATTTTTCCCGCGACAAAATGAGCCTCATCTCTCTCAGAATCGCCGCGATAATAAACTAATCGTTTCCCTTCATCGTTTTCCGTCCAAAGCTTTTTCGGCTTTCGATTAGTATTGTTCTCAATCACCATATTGGCTGCTTCAAGAATCCGTTTTGTAGAACGGTAGTTTTGTTCAAGGAAAATCACTTTAGCATTTGGATAATCTTTTTCAAATGATAAAATGTTGGCAATATCCGCGCCACGCCAACGATAAATTGATTGATCGGAGTCGCCGACAACGCATAAATTTTTAAAGCGAGTAGCTAAGGCTTTAACAAGCATATATTGCGCTCTGTTTGTATCTTGGTATTCATCAACATGAATGTATTGAAACTTTCGCTGATAAAATTCAAGTACTTCCGGAACACGGTCAAAGAGCTGGATTGTCATCATGATGAGATCATCAAAATCCAATGATTGATTTTTTTTCAGCCTGTCTTGGTATACTTCATACACTTCACTAACGATTTTCCTATAATAGTCACTGGCACTTTTGGCATACTCTTCGGGAGTAATAAGTTCATTTTTGGCACTGCTAATTGACCCTAGTATCGATTTTGGGTCAAATTTTTTTGGATCGATATTTTTTTCCTTCAAAATTTTCTTTATGACTGACAATTGGTCTGTTGTATCAAGAATTGAGAAATTACGATTAAAACCAATCCGTTCAATATCTCGCCGTAAAATCCTTACACACATCGAGTGGAAAGTTGAAATCCAAATTTCTTCTGCAGTTGGTCCAACAATGCTTGCAACGCGATCCTTCATTTCACGTGCGGCTTTATTTGTAAATGTAATCGCGAGAATATTCCAAGGGGCTACATCCTTTTCACTTAATAAATAAGCAATCCGATGCGTCAACACTCTCGTTTTTCCACTGCCCGCTCCAGCCATGATGAGCAATGGCCCTTCTGTAGCACGCACCGCCGCCTGCTGTTCTGGGTTTAACCCGCTTAAAAGCGTTTCACTTGTTTGCAAACTGAACACTCCTAACTTAAAGTTTTCACTGCACTAACGGTTTTTAAAGCGTTTGGCAAATCGTCATAAATGCTGTTTCCAACGATAATGGTATCAGCATATCGTGCCATTTCTACTGCCTTATCTTCGTCTGTAATCCCGCCGCCATAAAAAAGCTGTGTGCTCTGTAATGCCGCTTTCACCTTTTTGACAACTGCAGGATCACCATATGTACCACTATATTCTAAGTAAAACACAGGAAGATGGTAAATCCGCTCAGCCATTCTCGCATAAGCAACAACATCATCCACTTCCAGATTCGTGTTTGCTTCTGTTTGTACAGCAGCTTTTGCCTCAGCATTTAAGATGCAATACCCTTCGACAACAATTTCATCCCAATTCATAACCGCACCATATTCTTTTATAGCCTTGTGGTGCAAACCTACGATCCACTTTATATTTGCGCTATTTAATACTGTAGGAATAAAATAAAAATCAAATCCAGGTGTAATGGCATCAATATTGGACACTTCAAGAACACATGGAACAGTGTATCTACGCACTCTTGAAAGCATATGAATAGTATTATCAAGCGTAATGCCATCTGTTCCGCCAATCATGACGGCATCTGTACCAGATTCACAAATTAATTCTAACTCTTTATCGGAAATTTCCTTATTCGGGTCTAATTTAAAAATGTGCTTCCATTGTTTTATATCATACATGAATGGGTTCCTCCTGCTATACTCAACTAAAACGTATTATATCAAATTTTTTTCAAGAAAACTTTGCTGCCGATTACTTACAATAGAAAAAGCCGACTCATTGCAGAAATCGACTTTAGTAGTTTCGTTCAATATTTATTTTTCCACTTCAGCATCGCTTGTTTCCTTTTGAATGCGGTCTAAAGCCATGATATAGGCATCATTTCCAAAATTCAAACAGCGTTTTACTCTAGAAATAGTAGCGGTGCTTGCCCCTGTTTCAGTTTCAATGCGATGGTATGTAAATCCTTCTCTTAACATCCTCGCAACCTCTAACCTTTGGGCTAACGACTGAATTTCATTCACCGTACATAAATCATCAAAAAAGCGGTAGCATTCTTCGATATTTTCCAAGGAAAGAATGGCTTCAAAAAGCTGATCTAGTGATTTCCCTCTCAGTTTTTCTATTTGCATATCTACCATCACTCCTTATCTTCTATCTGAAAAGAAATCATTTTTTCTAAACCTGGACGAGTTGGAATGACATTGACCCATGTATGGCCTGGTACGAATCCCGCGTCCTTCCCATCTACATATGGAACAATCCGACCATCATGATTTTTCCATTCAATTTCTCGGACAACCCCTCTTTGGACTAAATAACCATTTCCGCCGCCATTTAAGTCGATTTTAAGACGACCCGCATCATCAATCACTTTATGCGGAGCTTCGATAATTAAAAGATTATCGACAGCAATTGGTGTTTTTGTTTCACGATTCTTATCCTTAACTCCATTAACATAGCGTTCGTATTTTAATAAATCCTCATTATATATAAAGCTTGTCTTATAGGAACTTGAATACGTGACTACTATTTCTTTCGCTTCTTCACCGCTGATAGATTTGATTTCTTCTCCCGTTAAAAAAGTAAACGGCTTAACATTTTGTGTTAATGAGAATTTTCGTTTTTCAGCACCTTTGATTAAATTTTCATTCGTTGTATAGACATTATGAGGGGCGGTGCGAGACTTTTCGCGATAAAAAAATTGATCATCTGCATACCCCTTGCGGATAATCCCGCCAATATAGTCAGTAATCTCCCTATTTTGCAGCAAATGAAAGGACTCAGGACTTCCCCCATAGGCAACATAAATAGCTCCTAAACCTTTACTTAAATAAATATAATAATCCCTTGCACTACGAACAGGACCGATTATATCAGGAAGTTCACTTTGATAAACAGCTAGAAATCTCGTTATCGAGCCTTCCGCTAATATTTCATAAACAAGATCTGCTTTTTCAAGCCCCGATTGTGGGCGTGCCTTAGGATGATTATTAATCATCACTGCAAAAATACGCTGATTGGCCTCTTTATACGTTCCCACACCTGTTAAAGGATAAAAGTTAGAAAACGGAATATTTGATTTCCTTCCATTTTCACCTCTTAGCTCTAAGTCAACATCGTTTATTGCAGGTTGTCCATTAGGTGTGCTGGATGCTTCCTCATTCTTATTACATCCAGTTACTAGAATTGTTGCTAAAATTCCTATAGTGCATAACGTTTTTATCGGATTTTTCATCTAACCCACAATCCTTTTTAAAAGGGGCTAGGACTCCATATAGTTTTGTGAAGTCTAGTCCCTACGTTCTTTTCACACTTTATTAGTTTAACGCATAATTGAAGGAAAAAGTACTGTTTTTTTCATCACATCAAAAATTCCTTGCGGTGTTACGCGAATATACGGCAAATGTGTTGATGATAAAAATAATAATGTATAAACCGGGTCAATAAATTTATAGCCTCTTTCCTGCAATAAATGAAATAACTCTACTTCTTCAATCATTAATTCTTCAAGTTTTTTCGTTGACATAATTCCATTTAACTTCAATTCGATTTCATAAATAATTTTGTCATTTTCTGCTAAAACGATACCGCCGCCAATCTCTTTCATCCTCTGAAAAGCTGTTAACATGTCTTTTTTATTCTTTCCAATCAGAATGATGTCACCGGTGTTTGAATAAGAGCTTACAAAGCCCGTCACTTTACTTGAAAACCCTTTAATAATCGTATTGATTCTCCATTTTCCATTTTTATCAACAAGCATTAAGAAGCTTTCATCATGGTCTGTTGGCAATTCATCAACAGATACATCAAACCCAATCGAATAAGGCTGCATAATAACAGAGTTAATCATTTCCACCCCGAAGGGCATTGAGAATTGCATATCATCCATCGTTAATTCCCAATCAAAAGCTTGCGGTTTAATCCCGAACTCTTCCCATGAAAATGTTTCTGCTTTAGTAATCGGAATTCCATCTTTTCGCACCCATTTGCCTTTCGCAAGGACAGAAACTGGCTTTGGATTCCGTATATCTTCTAAAATATTTAAATGAGCAATTCTACCTGGACCAATCATACCGTGAAAATGGTCAATATTATAATACTTTGCCACATTATAAGAGCCCATATTATAAGCATCAATTTCGGGTATACCTTTTTCAAGGGCAATTTTTATCGTTTTATCGATGACCCCATCTTTATAAAATGCAGGTGGTGAACCATCGGTTGTAAACATTAAGCGGTCAAAATTGTCGACACCTAGCCCAAGAATTTCATCTAACAGCTTTGGTAAGTCAGGGCGAATCGAGGAATACCTTAAAGACGTTGTATATCCTTGCGTAAGCCTTAGTAACACGTCTTCACCAGTCATCGCCTCATGGTCACAATCAACACCTAATAAGAGCATTTTTGTCAATGTTTTTTCAGAGGCACCAGGAAAATGGCCTTCAATGGGTTTTCTTAAGCGCTTCGTTTCCTGTATCCAGTGCAGTAGCAGATCATCGCCGTCTAGAGCTCTTGGCCATGAAGTCAGTTCTCCACCTTGCATGACTAAATCATGTTCAAGCCAATCTTGAATATTTTCAGGGGAAAAAATTTGGGCCTCGCTCGGGATTTCTGTTTGTGAATCATACCTGCACCACCAATACATCGAACTTGGCAATGAATTAAGCTCCTCTATTAAAGAAAACGCTTTCTTTTTTGGCAAATGCAAAGCAATCATTAAATTATCATTAATAAGTGTTGTCGTCCCACATTGCGATGCATACTCAGCAAATGTATGGGGATTATATAACTGAAAAGGATGGACATGTGGTTCTATATAGCCAGGCACAATATAGAAGTCTTCACAATCAACAATTTCAGTGTTATTCATTTTTTCAGGAAGATTGCTTCCAACATAAACGATGCGATCTTCGTAAATCCAAATATTAGCTTTCAGCCATTTACGCAGCGCTTGGTTTAAATAGGTTGCATTTTTTAGAAGTATTGATGGCGACTTTTTCCCGTTTATTACAGCAATTTGTTCGCGGATAAGCTTTGTCCTCCATCGATAGCGATCAAGCATAGTGATCCTCCATTCTGCTAACACATTCGTACTCTAATCGTACCATATTTCTTAATTTAACGCACTAAAGACGTTTTATAATTTTATTTTAAAAATACTTGTAATCTTAGGAGGTAAAAAAATAATGAAACCAAATATCGGAACTGTTAATGCGCTTATCCGGATGACCTTCGGCTTTGCTACGCTTGCTTGGGCAACTGCCAAAATGGTGAAACAGCCTTGGCGAGATTCATTTTTCTGGGTGGCATTGATGGCGGGAATGAAAATAGCAGAAGGAATTACAAAATTTTGTCCAGTGACCGCCCTTTTTGAACAGTACAAGGAAAATCAGCAAGATGACGACAAAAGCCAAACTCCAGAAACACCGTTAGCTTTAGTAGAAAATATTATTAATCCAACATGATTTAGTTCACAACTTCCATTTAGATGCATCCTTTGTCTATGTAAAAAGAAAAGGGGCAAGATAATCCTTGCCCCGTAAGTAAGTAACTCTATTTTGAAATCGAATGTGCAATCGCACGGTATCCAATGTCCTTGCGGTAGAATAGACCGTCGGAATGGACTTTTTCTAATTGTTGATAAAGGCGGCTTTGTGCTTGAGCAAGGTCGCTTCCTCTTGTTGCTGCTAAAAGTACCCGCCCACCATTTGTAGTGAATCCAGCTTCAGTTTTTTTCGTACCGGCATGGAATACAAAAATATCGTCCGACATATCTCCAAGGCCATTAATTACATGTCCTTTTTCGTAATCATTTGGATAGCCTTTCGCTGCAAGAACAACACCGATGACAGCATCGTTTGACCAATTTAATTCAACAGGCTTACCATCTAAAATATCATTAATAAGCTGAGCTAGGTCATTTTCAAGGCGCGGCAAGATAACCTGTGTTTCTGGGTCACCAAAGCGTGCGTTAAATTCGATTACTTTTGGACCAGCTGCTGTTAAAATTAAGCCGGCATACAAAATACCAGTGAATGAGCGATTTTCTGATATCATTGCGTTTGCGGTTGGTTGTAAAATTGTTGCAAATGCTTCTTCTAGCACTTCGTTTGGAATTTGTGGAACAGGCGAGTAAGCACCCATGCCTCCTGTATTCGGACCTTGATCACCGTCATAGGCACGCTTATGGTCTTGTGAAATAACCATCGGATAAACTTTATCGCCCTTAACAAATGCCATGAATGAAAACTCTTCACCTTCAAGGAATTCTTCAATAACAACTTTGCTGCTTGCTTCCCCAAATTTCGCTTGATTCATCATTTCATCAATTGCGGCAAGTGCTTCTTCTAGTGTCATTGCGACGACTACACCTTTTCCCGCTGCTAATCCATCTGCTTTTATTACAATCGGTGCACCCTCAGCTTCGATATAGGCTTTAGCCTCTTCATAAGAATGAAAAGTTTCATATTTAGCTGTAGGAATATTGTATTTTTTCATTAAATCTTTTGCAAACGACTTGCTACCTTCAATAATCGCTGCTTCTTTGCGCGGCCCAAATGCACGCAGCCCTGCTTCTTCGAAACGGTTGACAATACCCTCAGATAAAGGTGCCTCAGGTCCGACAAACGTTAAAGTGATCCCCTCATCTTTTGCAAACTTCACAAGGGCATCATGATTCGACTCATCGACGGCAACAAGTTCAGCAACATCTGTCATGCCATCATTACCAGGTGCTACAAATACTTTCTCAACGTTCGGACTTTGTGCAAATTTCCATGCAAGGGCATGTTCACGACCACCGCGCCCGACTACTAGTATTTTCATTTAGATAACAACTCCTTTTTAGTGTTTAAAATGACGCACTCCTGTAAACACCATTGCAATTCCGTATTCATCACATTTTTTAATTGAATCTTCATCACGAATAGAGCCGCCTGGTTGAATAATGGCTGTGATGCCAGCTTTTGCTGCTTCTTCAACAGTATCAGGCATTGGGAAGAACGCATCTGAGCCTAATGCTGAACCTTTTGCATTGTCACCAGCTTGTTCAATTGCAATCTTTGCTGAGCCAACGCGATTCATTTGGCCTGCACCAACACCGATGGTCATATCATCTTTCGCTAGCACAATTGCATTAGATTTCACATGCTTAACGACCTTCCAAGCAAGTTTAAGATCTTTCCACTCTTGCTCAGTAGGCTCGCGTTTTGTTGGGATTGTAATCGTTGCTTCATCTAATCCAAATGTATCTTCGTCCTGAACAAGAAGACCGCCATGAATCGATGTCAATTTTTTCTCAGCTTTTTTATCTTCTGCAAAAGAAAGCGTTAATAAACGCAAGTTTTTCTTTTCAGTTAAAATTGCTAATGCTTCTTCACTAAAGGAAGGGGCAATAATGATTTCCAAGAAAATTTCTTTCATTTTCAAAGCGGTTGCCGCATCAACCTCGCGATTAGTTGCGACGATGCCGCCAAAAATGGATACTGGGTCAGCTGCATAAGCTTTGTCAAACGCTTCTTCAACCGTTGCGCCAACACCAACTCCGCATGGATTCATATGCTTTACTGCAACTGCGGCTGGCTCTGTAAATTCTTTTACAATACCTAAAGCAGCGTCAGCATCGTTAATATTGTTGTATGAAAGCTCTTTACCGTGAAGCTGATTCGCTGCTGCAATCGAAGATTCAGAGCCTAATGGTTTTTTATAGAATGTTGCTTTTTGGTGTGGATTTTCCCCATAACGTAAATCTTGGCGTTTTTCGAATGTAACTGTTAATGATTCTGGATCTTCCTCGCCAGCTTGTTTTGTTAAGTATTCAGAAATTACCGCATCATAAGCAGCAGTGTGACGGAAAACTTTTGCAGCAAGCTTGCGTTTTGTTTCAGCCGTTACATCGCCTGTTTCTTTAATTTCCGCCAACACACGGTCGTAGTCTCTTGGGTCAACAACAACTGTAACATCAGCATGGTTTTTAGCGGCAGAACGAAGCATTGTTGGGCCACCGATATCAATATTTTCAATCGCATCTTGGAACTCAACATTCGGCTTTGCAATCGTTGCTTGAAAAGGATATAAGTTCACGACAACTAAATCGATTGGCGTAATATTATGCTCACTTAAAGCCTTTTGATGTTCTTCATTGCCACGAATCGCAAGCAATGCACCGTGAATATTTGGGTGCAACGTTTTCACACGGCCATCCATAATTTCTGGGAATCCTGTTACTTCTGAAATTCCGATTACATTTACGCCATTTTCTTCAAGCGTTTTACTAGTACCACCTGTTGAAATAACCTCAACCCCGTTTTCAACTAGTGCTTTTACGAAAGGAACAATCCCTTCTTTATCAGAAACACTAACAAGTGCACGTTTAATTGCCATTACCTTTTCTCCCCCGAACATAATTTTTGAATTACTTTTGGATATAAAATGTGCTCAACTTGATGGATTTTTGCTTCAAGACTTTCCCTAGTCTCGTTATCATCCATCTTTACCGCTTCTTGAGAAATAATCGGTCCCGTATCCATTCCTTCATCAACATAATGAACCGTCACGCCAGTAATTTTCACTTTCGCATCAAAAGCTTGTCCAATCGCATCTTTTCCAGGAAAAGACGGCAAAAGTGACGGATGAATATTAATAATTCGCCCTTCATAAGCTGATAACAACGGTTCACCGATTAAGCGCATATAACCTGCAAGTACGATTAACTCCACATTGTTTGCTGATAACTCTCGTAAAATTTCTTGCTCATATTCTACTTTTGAAGCAAATTCCTTTGGTGAAAGAACCGCTGTAGGTACGCCCGCTTTTTCTGCCCGTTCAATGCAAAAAGCGCCTGGTTTATCACAGACAAGCAGGACAATTTCACAAGAAAGCTGACCAGCCTTGACTGCATCAACAATTGCTTGAAAATTAGTGCCGCTACCTGATGCAAAAACTGCTATTTTCTTCATTCTAAATTTCCTCCATTGAAGGAAACGCCCTCGCCATTTTCAACGCGGCCAATTTTATATGCTTTTTCCCCAAGTGACGCAAGTGTTGCAATCACATCATCTGCTTCGCTTTCTTTGACAACAGCCACCATACCGATGCCCATGTTAAAGACATTAAACATTTCGATTTGTTTTAGGTTTCCAGTCTTTTCAAGCAATGCAAAAATCGGAAGAATTGGCCATGTGCCATAATCGATTTCAGCACCAATTCCTTCTGGTAGCATTCTTGGAATATTTTCAATAAAGCCACCGCCAGTAATGTGTGAAAGGCCTTTGATGTTATATTTTTTGATTAATTCTAAAACAGGCTTCACATAAATTTTTGTTGGCTGCAACAATTCCTCACCTAAAGGGCGATTTAACCCTTCATATGTAGCTTGAAGGTCAAGGCCACCATCTTGTAAAAGTACCTTCCGTACTAATGAATAACCATTGCTATGAATGCCGCTTGAGGCAATGCCAACTAGAACATCCCCGGCTTCAATGCTTTCGCCAGTAATGAGCTTTGACTTTTCCGCAACACCTACTGCAAAGCCGGCAAGATCATATTCCTCAACATCATACATACCGGGCATCTCTGCCGTTTCCCCACCAATTAAGGCACAGCCCGCTTGCACACAGCCTTCGGCAACACCTTTTACAATCATTTCAATTCGTTCAGGAAGGGCTTTGCCACAAGCAATGTAATCTAAGAAATAAAGCGGCTCTGCTCCTTGAACGACAATATCGTTCACACACATGGCCACACAGTCAATGCCGATTGTATCATGCTTGTCCATCATAAAGGCGAGCATTAGCTTCGTACCAACGCCGTCAGTTCCAGATATTAACACCGGCTCTTTCACATTCATTTTTGAAAGATCAAACATTCCGCCAAAACCACCTAAACCACCAAGCACTTCAGGACGGACGGTTCTTTGAACATGTGCTTTCATGCGATTAACAGCTTCATAGCCTGCTTCAATATCAACACCGGCATTTTTGTAAGCATTTGACATGTCTCTTAATCTCCTCTTCTTCAATTCTTCACTAACTTCAAATAACATAGTTACGGCCCCTAATTCCCACTTTTTGTTAGGTGAGCAATTGGGGGCCTTGACAGCGATTAGCTACCACTAATAGAAGTAGTAGCTTTGTCGCTAGTTTGCTCAGGATAAATCTCAGTCGGATATTTTCCTGTAAAACACGCTAGACATTGTCCACAGTTTTCCTCGGCATCACTTCTGCCGATTGCCGTAAGCAGGCCTTCTTGGGAAAGAAATGCAAGTGAATCCGCGCCAATTTCCTGACGAATTTCTTCTATTGACATCGATGCAGCAATTAACTCTTCTTTTGAAGTTGTATCGACACCATAAAAACATGGAAACTCAATTGGTGGTGAGCTGATTCTTACATGAACTTCGGTTGCACCTGCATCACGAAGCAGTTGAACGATTCTTCTACTCGTTGTCCCGCGCACAATCGAATCATCCACCATAACAACGCGTTTCCCTTCAACAACACCACGTACTGGTGAAAGTTTCATTTTCACGCCACGTTCACGCATTTCTTGTGTAGGTTGAATGAACGTCCGGCCAACATAACGATTTTTTATGAGTCCTAATTCATATGGAATACCAGAAGCTTCCGCATAGCCAATCGCTGCTGAAATACTAGAATCAGGTACACCTGTTACAACATCTGCTTCTACTGGTGCTTCCGCTACCATTTGTTTACCTAAACGTTTGCGAGCACTGTGAACATTAATGTTGTCAAAGTCGCTGTCTGGACGAGCAAAATAAATATATTCCATGCTGCAAACTGCACGATTTACATTCATTGTAAATCGTTCAGAACGCAAGCCAGTATCATCAATGATAATGAGCTCACCTGGCATTACTTCACGCTCATATGTTGCCCCAATAACATCAAACGCACATGTCTCAGATGCTAAAACATAAGCACCATCAAGACGTCCGATTGATAGCGGACGAAAACCATTTGGGTCAAGGGCTGCCATTAATTTAGTTTCTGTCATGATTAAATAAGCATAAGCGCCTTTTACCATTTGCAAGGCATTCTTTACTTGTTCCTCCACGTTTAGGAAACCACTACGTCTAATTAAATGGGCTAGCACTTCGGTATCTGATGTCGTTTGAAAAATAGAACCTTGACATTCTAATTGATGCTTTAAAGCTTTTGCATTTGTCAAATTACCATTATGAGCTAATGCTAAGCTGCCGGTTTGTGAGTTAAAAAGAAGAGGCTGGACATTTTCACAGCCCCCATCTTCTCCCATCGAATAGCGCACATGACCGATGGCAGCCTTTCCTGTTAAACTTTCAATTTCGCCCATACCAAAAACTTCTGTCACTAAGCCTACATTTTTGGATATTTTTAAGGTTTCACCATCTGTCACAACAATCCCTGCACCTTCTTGACCACGATGCTGAAGACTGTGTAGTCCGTAATAAGTTAAACGCGCTGCATCAGGGTGTCCCCAAACTCCAAACACACTACATTCCTCCTTAAGCCTTTGATTTCAGCAAGCATGGTATAGCTCCCTTCCAAGCCTCTTGTAGTTGCTCTGTTGGTACAGATAACAACACATCTTCTTTTTCATCAACGATTGTTAATTTGCCTGACACGTTAACTTCGCCAATTAACTGTGCATCTTTAACAATCGCTTCAAATTGCATTTGATTTTCTTTTTTTACAGTCACAATAAACCGTGATTGTGTTTCACTAAATAAGGCCGCCACTACATCGCCTTTAATTTGCACATTAGCGCCTAACTCATCACTATTCATTAAGCTTTCAGCAACCGCAACAGCAAAGCCACCTTCTGAAATATCATGGGCAGATTGAACAAGACCAGACTTAATGGCTGCCAACAATTGTTGCTGACGCAGAGCCTCAACTTCAAGGTCTAGTTCAGGTGCTTTTCCGAAAATTTTTCCTTCTAACAGTTGTTGCAATTCACTACCGCCAAACTCTTGTCTAGCTTCACCAATCACATAAATGAAATCGTCTGCTTGTTTAAAATATTGTGTTGTTATATGATCAAAATCTTCAATTACTCCAACCATCCCAATGATTGGTGTTGGATAAATAGCTTCGCCATTTGACTCGTTATAAAGTGAAACATTACCACCGATAATTGGAGTGCCTAACGCCTCACAAGCGGCGCTAATTCCGTCTGCCGACTTTTCAATTTGCCAGAAAATCTCTGGCTTTTCAGGGCTTCCGAAATTCAACCCATCTGTAGCAGCAAGTGGTGCACCCCCGGAACAAACGATGTTTCGTGCTGCTTCACTTACAGCAATTTTTCCACCAACTTCCGGATCAAGATAAATATAGCGTGCATTACAATCAGTTGTCATTGCAAGTGCTTTTCGTGTTCCACGGACTCTAACTACACCTGCATCCGATCCTGGTGGTACTACCGTATCAGTCCGAACCATGGAATCATACTGGTTATAGGCATATTCTTTACTTGCAATAGATGGCTGACTTAATAACTTTACTAGCATATCCTTATAATCTGTTACTTCCGGCATATAAGTAGGCTGATTTTGAAACTCCTGATAATATGCTGGTTCTTTCGAAGGCTTATAATAAACTGGTGCATCTTCAGCAAGTGCATCTGCTAGCACCTCTGCAACGATTTCTCCTTTATGATAAAGGCGTAGCATTTTATCATCTGTAACTTTACCGATAATCTTCGCATCAACCCCATATTTATTACAAATATCTATAATCTCTTGCTCTCGTCCTTTTTTGATGACGAGAAGCATCCGCTCTTGTGATTCAGACAACATCATTTCATATGCTGACAATCCTTCCCCACGTTGCGGAACTAAATCTAAATTCATTTCTATTCCTGACCCAGCTTTACTAGCCATTTCACAAGATGAAGATGTTAAACCAGCTGCACCCATATCTTGAATTCCAACGAGGGCATCTGATTTTACAATCTCTAGACATGCCTCCATTAGAAGTTTTTCTAAAAATGGGTCACCAGCTTGAACATCAGGAGGCTTTACTTCTGATCCTTCTGAAAACTCCTCAGAAGCGAAGGTAGCACCATGAATACCATCACGTCCTGTTGGCGCTCCAACATACATAACCGTATTGCCGACACCTTTTGCTTGACCTTTTTTAATATCTTCATGATTAAGCAAACCAACGCACATTGCATTTACAAGTGGATTCCCATCATATGAAGGGTCAAATTGAATCTCCCCACCAACTGTTGGAACGCCAATTGTATTGCCATATCCTGCAATACCGCGAACAGCTTCTTCAAATAAATGTTTAACTTCAGGTGATGTTAATTCACCAAAACGAAGTGAATTTAATACCGCAATTGGACGTGCCCCCATTGAGAATACATCACGAAGAATACCACCTACGCCTGTTGCCGCTCCTTCATAAGGCTCAACTGCTGATGGATGGTTATGACTTTCGATTTTAAAAACGATGGCTTGGTTATCACCTATATCAACGACCCCAGCACCTTCGCCTGGTCCTTGCAGCACTTGTTCACCTTTAGTCGGGAATTTTCTTAAAACAGGTTTAGAGTTTTTATAGCTACAATGTTCTGACCACATGACTGAAAACAAACCAGTTTCAGTATAGTTTGGTAGACGCCCAAGTTTTTCTTCAATCATTGCAAATTCTTCATCACTTAAACCCATTTCTCGATAAATACGTTCTTGTTTGATTTGCTCGCTTGTTGGCTCAAGGAGTAACGACATGTGTTTCCCTCCAATTTTTTAACATTGATTGCAATAACTTTAATCCATCTGCACTGCCTAATAACTCATCCACAGCTCGCTCTGGATGTGGCATTAAGCCTAGTACATTTCCTTTTTTATTCATTATTCCTGCAATATTAGCCTTTGATCCGTTCGGATTTTCGCCATGGTAACGTAGAACAATTTGGTTGTTTTCTTCGAGTTCCTTCAATGTTGCCTCATCACACTCATAGTTACCATCTTCATGGGCGATAGGAATCGTAATAATCTCACCTTGTGTATAGCCATCTGTAAACATCGTGTTATTGTTAACAACCTCTACCTTCACTTGACGACAGATGAATTTTAAACTTTCATTTTTCTTCATCGCTCCAGGTAAAAGACCAGCCTCTAACAAAATTTGAAATCCATTACTAACACCAACAACTGGTTTCCCTGCTTCAGCAGCTTCGATAATAGCTTTTATTATATTTGTAGCCTTCGCCGCAATTGCGCCTGGACGTAGATAGTTACCATAAGAGGCTCCTCCGGGCAACATAATCGCATCGAAACGACTTAAATCTGTTTCTGTGTGCTGAACGTATTCTACTTCCGCTCCTAATTCATCCTTAATCGCATGATACATGTCGAGTTCACAACTCGTACCCGGAAATACTATGACAGCGAATCTCACTGAGCAACGACCTCCTCAATGTCGTAACGGTAGTTTTCAATATTTGCATTTACCAACAAACGTTCACACATTTCTTTTACCTTTTCGTCAACATTTGTTGTTCCTTTATCAAGCGTTAACTCTATATATTTTCCGACTTTCGCGTCAGCTACCTCGTTATAAGACATGCTTTGCAATGCGTTTTTCACGGCAGCTCCTTGCGGATCAATTACACTTTCTCTTAACGTTACATACACTTTTACCTTTAACATATTGGTGGTCCCCCTAATTAATTAAATTTTTTGATTACAATCCTAAGCGTTCAAAAATCATATCAACATGCTTAAGATGGTAGTTATAGTCAAAACAATCATCAATTTCAGCAGGGATTAACTTGCTCGTAATTTTTTCATCTGCTTCAATAAGTGATTTAAATTGGACTTGTTTTTCCCATGCTTCCATTGCTTTGGGCTGCACTGTATCGTAAGCTTCTTCTCTTGATAGGCCTTTATCAATTAGCGCCAATAAAACACGTTGTGAATAAATTAAGCCGAATGTTCTTTCCATATTGCGCTTCATGTTCTCTGGGAAGACGGTTAAGTTTTTCACGATATTTGCAAAACGATTTAACATATAATTCAAAGCAATCGTTGCATCTGGTAAAATAACGCGCTCTGCTGATGAATGTGAAATATCGCGTTCATGCCATAATGGTACATTTTCATATGAAGTTACCATATAGCCGCGGATTAGACGTGCTAAACCAGCCATATTCTCTGAACCGATTGGGTTGCGTTTATGTGGCATTGCTGAAGAACCTTTTTGGCCTTTAGCAAAAAACTCTTCAACCTCTCTCGTTTCACTCTTTTGCAAGCCGCGTATTTCAACAGCGAATTTTTCAATCGAAGTAGCGATTAGTGCTAATGTTGACATGTAGTCAGCATGACGATCACGCTGTAATGTTTGTGTTGAAATAGGTGATGCTTTTAAGCCTAGGTTTTCACATACATATTGTTCTACAAATGGATCAATATTGGCGTATGTACCGACAGCGCCGGAAATCTTTCCTACACGAATCCCATTTGCAGCATGTTTGAAGCGCTCAAGGTTTCGTTTCATTTCTTCATACCATAATGCCAGTTTTAAACCAAATGTTGTTGGCTCCGCATGAACACCATGTGTACGCCCCATCATCACTGTTTTTTTATGTTCTTGGGCTTTTTCCTTCAAAACAGCAATAAAATTCTCAATATCCTTTTCAAGAATTTCGTTTGCCTGTTTTACTAAGTATGATAATGCTGTATCAACTACATCTGTAGATGTTAGGCCATAGTGCACCCATTTTCTTTCTTCCCCAAGTGTTTCGGAAACAGCCCGTGTAAAGGCAACAACATCATGGCGTGTTTCTTGTTCAATTTCATTAATGCGCTCGATGTTAAATGATGCATTCTCGCGAAGTTTTTTAACATCCTCTTTCGGAATTTCACCAAGCTCAGCCCATGCCTCACAGGCTAATATTTCAACTTCCAGCCATGCTTTATACTTATTTTCCTCAGTCCAAATCGCTCCCATTTCAGGGCGGGTATAACGTTCAATCATTTTGCGATGTCCTCCATTTATTAGTACGGTGTCTACTTTGCTATCTAGTTGCTATCGATATACTATCCACTTGCTATCTGCGCACTACCTTATCCTCACAGGACTGATTCCATATCATCAGCGCATCATATTTTTGCAAAGCCTCCTCAACCGTATTCGCTAAAATGTTAAGATGTCCCATTTTTCGTTTTTCTTTAATTTCCGACTTTCCATATAAATGAAGTTTGCAATCGGTAAATTGATCAATTTTATCTAAGACTAGCTGTACATGTTCCCCTAATATGTTTGCCATAACGACTGGCTTTAATAAATCGGGTTTTCCAAGTGGCCAACCACAAACAGCACGAATATGCTGCTCAAATTGCGATGTCTCACAAGCATTAAGAGTGTAATGTCCTGAGTTGTGCGGCCTTGGTGCTAGTTCGTTAATAAAAATATCATCTGATTTGGTTAAAAACATTTCAACCGCTAGTGTCCCAACCATATTGATCGATTTTGCAAGATTAACAGCTTTTTCAGTTGCCTTTTTCGCAATATCATCCGTTATTCTTGCTGGAACAATTGTTTGCGAAAGAATATTATCGACATGAATATTTTCTGCAACAGGAAATGTACTGACTTCCCCTGACACACTTCTTGTTACAATGACGGAAATTTCCTTCTCGAAGGAAAGCCATTTTTCCAGCACACATGCACCGCGTGATAAAAGTTGTTCAGCTTCAGTGGTATCGCTCAAATTTCTAATGACAGCTTGGCCTTTTCCGTCATAACCACCACGGCATGTTTTTAATACAGCTGGCATCCCAAGCTCTTTTAATCCAGCATCTAAATCAGCTTTATTATTAACAAGAAAGTATGGAGCAACCTCTGCACCACTTTCGACAATTGCTTTCTTTTCATTGGAACGGTCTTGTGTTATTTTAATAAGTTCACTGCCTTGCGGCAAATTTGCATTCTCTTCAAGCCAGCCTAGGACAGCATGATCAACATTTTCAAATTCATACGTAATCACATCGCTTACCTCTACTAGCTTTTTAGCAGCTTCTAAATCATCGTAAGGAGCCACGATTTCGATATCGCATACTTGGGCACAAGGGGAATCTCTTGTCGGCTCTAATACAGCTACTCGGTAACCCATCTCTTTTGCAGCGATGGCCATCATTCGTCCTAATTGCCCACCACCGATAATTCCAATCGTTTGCCCTGGTAATATCCGTTGCTTAGCCAAGTACATCACTACTTTCCAATACAGCATCACGTGTTTTTTCACGTCTATTTACTAAGCGTTCATCAATTTCAGGATATTGTGTTCCAAGAATTTGTGCCGCTAAAAGACCAGCATTCGTAGCCCCAGCATTACCAATCGCAACTGTTGCCACCGGCACACCGCCTGGCATTTGTACAATCGACAGTAATGAATCAAGCCCATTCAATGCCTTTGATTGAATTGGTACACCAATGACAGGTAAAGTTGTTTTTGCAGCTACCATACCTGGTAAATGGGCTGCACCACCAGCACCAGCGATAATGACCTTAATTCCTCTTGCTTTTGCAGTTTCTGCATATTCAAACATTAAATCTGGTGTCCGATGAGCGGATACCACTTTTTTTTCATATGGAATTTGACATTCATCTAAAATGGCACAAGCATGTTCCATTGTCGGCCAATCAGATGTACTCCCCATAATAACCCCAACTAAAGGTTGTCCCATCGAAAAATCCTCCTATAATATAGTGAACCATCGGTAAAGTGAATCTCACATCGGTGAGAAATACCGGGATATAAACAAAAATCCAGGGCAGACACTTTCACTTTAGAGAAAGGGTTCCACACCTGGACATGAATACATAAAGAAATTCGAGAAATAGCCATTCCTTATGCAAGGTCAAGTCACTGATGAAATATACCTTCCCCATAGTCCGATTAATTTACGGTAACCGGGTAGAGACTTTTGGGCCATATTCCCAAAGATATATGAGGTGATGTTGGCTTTTCATTTTTACTTATTAATTTTAACAATCTAATCTTTATGCTGTCAACAAATATCGAACAATTTTATTTTTATCGAATTTAACGTTCGGCTTTTACTCGCTTTTTTACATTTAATTTACTACTTCAATATTCCTTCAAAAATAATTTTTTGCTTATGGACTTGTTGAATGATTTTATTATTTTCCTTTACTTCGATGAAAACAGGCTCTTCCATTCTTCTAATGGGCTGATAGCCTTCCCTCTCCATTCTGTGTAAACAGTCAGAAATTGTCTCACCATCTTGCACTTCAAACTTTTTCTTTTTTTGTTTTTCGTTCATTGGCCCAATCTCCCTTTTCTGACCGATTTCACTAAATAACGTTGGCCCTTCAATGTTAAAATCATTCGAATCGTAAAAAATGAGACATAGACGATATTAATGGTAAGAATAATCACAATCATCATAACAGAGTTTTGTAGCATATGAAGAATTCCCACCTTTACAAGCTGTAGTTCCCCTATTCTACTACATGCGCTCGTTATTAAAAAGGACTCGTTAGCACCCTCCCCTTCATTTTAACCGAAAGTTATCGGCCGATTTATACCAATTTGTCACAGAAATCTGACATTAGACAAACACCTATTTGTTTTAAATATCATATCGTATTCATTAGAATTACAAGGCTTTAAAGGAGGAGAACATCTATGGATCAATTTAAAAACTGGCAAGACTGGAGCAAAAGTCTTGACTCTTTTTTAGGTGACGGTTTTTTAAGCAACTTCGAAGGCATCCTTCAATATCATTATTTTCCCCAAGTGAACGTGTATCAAACTGAAAATGAACTATTAGTTTTAGCCAGTATTCCTGGGTTAAATGACATCAATAATGTGGATGTCTATATTGATTACCAATCACTTGAACTAAAAGGTGACATCCATTTACGTTATAAAGGATATACATTAACCCAAGATGAATTATTTAATGGACATTTCGAAAGAAAAATAGATTTGCCATTTCCTGTGAAAGATGACCGTGTTGATGCCGTTTATCAAAACGGATTACTTATTATTCATCTTCATCGCCTAATCCCAGACGATATGCATAGACAGAGGATTTCTGTAAAAAAAATCGAGGATTAAAAAGAAGATGCTGGCGCAAAAAGTGAGCCAGCATCTTTTTTATTTAAATTTGTGGGGGGAAACTAAATAATTAACCTACTTTAATTCGACTAAAATTTCTTCAATTTTGGCAAGCTCAGATTGTAAACCGCCGCCACTTACGTACCAAAGTGGGCCATCTAAATAGATGATTCGATTGTTCTTGTATGCCTCTGTTTTCTTGATGATTTCATTTTCCATATCTACCTTGATGTTCGATTTATCGCCTACGGCTGCTGTACGATCAATTACGAATAGAACTTGTGGATCAAATTCTAAAATTGCCTCAAAACCAAAGTTAGAACCATGGGAAGAAGCAGAAATATCTTCAGTAACTGGTTTGAAACCATATATGTCGTAAATATAACCAAAACACGAATTTGTTGCAAAACCAGATAATTTACCTTCATTGTACATAGTTACTAATGATGTCTCAAAATTACTTGCTAAAACCCTAATTTCTTCTAAAGCTGAATCAAATTTACTAATGTACTCTTTCGCCTCGTCTTCTTTTCCAAACATTTTTGCTGCAACATCTACAGAGGATAAAAATGTATTCCAATAATCATTTTGTGAAGTTCCAATAAATACTACAGGCGAAATTTCTTTTAATTGTTCGTAGTATGGGGCTTGACGGCCAGAAATGAAAATTACATCTGGGCGAATTTCAGCAACCTCTTCAAGTAATTGAAAATGATTATCATTATTAAATTGATTATATATAAATAAAATTCTAAAATCAACGGTGAAACCTTCATTACCAAGAAATAATACTATTTACGACAAAAAACGAAGCCAATTGCCCCGTTTTTTATTATTTTAATATTCTTTATTACAATCCAAATTGAAATAAAATTCTTTACTAACATACAAACACACACTTATCGTATTTTTAATAATTGCATGCGGTCATTAAATAAGCTTGGATAAGATAGAAAACCTAACATTATACTTGTAACTGCTGCTGACGTTAAAAGTAGAAACAGGATGAGCAATTGAAATTGTACCGCTTGAACAGGGTTTGCTCCCGCGATAATTTGACCACTCATGATGCCCGGAAGCTGTACAAGACCAATTGTTTTCTGACTTTCAATCGTTGGAATCATGCTTGCTTTTATCGAATTTATTAGTTGGGTGTGAATTGCTTGTTTTGGTGTACCCCCTAGAGAAAGAATCAATACCGTTTCATCTTCATGCGATTCTATTTCAGCAATAAATCGATTAAGAAATAAAATAGATAACACCATAGAATTTCCAATAACCATTCCGCTTATCGGAATAACATATTGGGCAGTAGGCGGGATAATATGTAATCCTAGCAATATTGTCTGTGTTAATACTTCCATAAAAACTAATGTAACGGCCACCTTCCACGTAATCCCTTTTATCGCTTTTCCCTTCTTACGAGCATTCTGAGTCGCCGCAATAATCATGACAGCTATCATTAGTAAAATATAAATAATGCTTTCTGAGTCAAACACAAATTTAAGAATATAGCCGACTGCGAACAATTGAATTATGGAGCGGATTACTGCGATAATCGTGTCTTTTTCAAGCCCTAAACGAAAGGTTTTTGAAAGTAAAAGTGGAATAAACACAAAAATTAGCGCAATCAATAATGTCGTTATACTCATACAAATTCCCCTTTCACAAAACACTGTACCCTTTCATTTTCAGAGGAATGTAACAAATTGCTTTTTCCCATTTCAACGACAACACCTTCCATCATCACCCATGAATAATTACCAACATCCAAAGCTTGCTCTAAATTATGAGTAATCCAAACAATCGTAGTGCCATACTTTTTATTAATTTTAATAATAAGTTCCTCAATCTCCTTTTGTGAAATACGATCCAATGCTGAAGTAATTTCATCAAGCAATAATATTTGCGGTTGATTTACAAGTGTGCGGGCAATCGACACTTTTTGCCTTTGCCCACCAGATAAATCTTTGATATTTGTATGTAAAAACCCTGCTTCCATGCCGACATCCTCCAACAATTCAATCGCATTCTTCTCAGCTAATTTTTTTCCTTGCAGTTTCATTGGTAGTGATAAATTATGTAATACAGTGCCACTAATCATTGGCGAGCTTTGAAGAGCAATACCTACAAGTCGCCGTAAATTTATCGGATTATAGCTTGTGATTAACTCATCCTGAATGTAAATTTCCCCCAAGCTAGGGGAGAGTAGCCCATTACACAATTTAAGCAAAGTTGACTTTCCAGCACCTGAAGGACCTACCATAGTCGTAATTTCTCCTTCATAGAAAACACCTGATATGCCTTTCAATATTTGTTTTTCATCAATGGATAAATGAACATTATTTATTTGTATAGCTGCTTTTTTACTTGATGCCATTCATTACACATCCTTTTTCCACATTTACACAACTCATTTCGGTTCTTATTGATATTATAACAATCTGTGTTAACTCTTTATCCTAACTTTGCTCTACTGTTCTTGCTAATATTGTATTGTAGCTGTTACTTAATTTAGCTTATTGTCCTGATGAAGCTTTTATTGTCGGGAGGCTGACACTTATTGTCCAAAAATGGAGATTTATTGTCCAGTTTGATGCTTTTATTGTCCGATTGCTAACTTATGGAGGTTAATTAGCCTGATCACTTACGAAATACATCTGGAACGGGCTGCCCTGTTCCCGAATAAAATGATACTAGTAAATTTTATAATTTTTTTCTTAAAACAATCCTCAATGATTTTAGGGAGTGTTACTATGGGAGCGATTAATGGAAATGAATTTATAAACCGATTAAATAAGCGAAATACTGATCTTTGGATAGACGGCGAAAAACTAAAGGGAAAGATATCTGAACACCCTGCCTTCAAAGGAGTAATAAAGACGAAAGCTTCCCTTTACGACTTACAACATAATCCAGATTTAAAAGAGGAAATGACTTTCTTATCACCAGAAACAAAAGAACCGATTGGACTTTCCTACTTACAACCAGTGACGAAAGAAGATTTGATTAAGAGGAGAAGAATGATTGAACATTGGGCAAGGTACACTGGTGGCATGATGGGAAGAAGCCCAGACTATATGAACACTGTACTAATGAGCTTTGCCTCATCTGCCGCCCTTTTAAAAGATAGAGACAATTGTTTTCCAGAAAATATTCAATCATTATATGAGATGGCAAGGGAAAAAGATCTTTCGTTTACGCATACCTTCATTACTCCACAAGTAAACCGTTCCCAAGGATATTTCGGATGCTCCAACGAGCCTATCTCTGCTAAAGTGATTGATAAAAATGAAGCAGGAATCGTTATAAAGGGCGCCCGACTTTTAGCTACTCAAGGCGGGTTAACGGATGAAGTATTAGTATTTACTGTCCCTAGATTGTTCTTTGATCAAGATGAAGCATTCGCTTTTTCCATCCCATCCGATACGAAAGGTTTAAGATTTATTTGTAGGGAAACTTTTGTTGGTGGAGAGTCTCTTTTTAATCATCCGTTAAGTTCACGATATGAAGAAATGGACTCTATTCTCGTCTTCAATAATGTGTTAGTTCCGTGGAATCGAGTATTTTTTTATGACAATATTGATGCAGCGGGGGATTTATTGACACGAAGCTCTTTTCATAACTTTGCAATACATCAAGTAGTGACTAGACAAATTGTGAAAACTGAGTTTGTTTTAGGGCTTGCTGAACTTCTTGTACAAACAATTAACGTTAGCGAGTATCAACATATTCAAGAAAAACTCTCAGAGATTATCATTGGTCTCGAAACGATGAAAGCCCTATTAGAAAAATCTGAAAATGATGCAAAAATCGATGAATGGGGACTTATGCGTCCGAGTGCTACCCCACTCCAAGTTGCTAGTAATATCTTTCCGAGAATTTATCCCCGATTCAGTGAGATTATTCAATTAATCGGGGCTAGTGGAATGGTATCTTTACCAACTGAAAAAGCCTTTCATTCTGCTATTAAGGCGGATCTCGATCAATATCTTCAAGCAACAAGCAAGACTGCGGAGGACCGAATTAAAATATTTCGTTTAGCTTGGGACCTTACAATGAGTTCATTTGGTACAAGACAAACCCAATATGAAAGGTACTTTTTTGGCGATCCCATTCGATTATCGGGTGATTTATATAAGGCGTATCCAAAAGATGATTATGTAAGAGAAATTTGTAAATTCTTGTGTTTAAAAATTGAGAAGTAAAGTTCATACTAAAAAGAAAAGCTTAGCTTAGGTTAGCTTAGGTTTAGTTTGCTGTTGAACGGAGACGGTTCTATAGTTAATTTGAAACACAAGAACCGTCTGCTTGTTACAAACTACGCATTTTTGCTGCATAACACCAAATCTTTCCTCCTATACACACTCAGCACAACACCCATAATAAATGCATTCATTACAGTGGGCATCAAACCGTAGCTTATAAAAGGCAAGGACACCCCAGCGATTGGCAACAAGCCTAACGTCATACTAATATTATAAACGAATGGAACGGCATAAAGCGCAATCCCACCAACAACAAGCAATTTTCCAAAATCATCAATAATTTTATAAGAAATAACCACCATTCTTACTATAAAAAGTGCAAGAATTGCCACAAGCACAATTGCAAATAAATAGCCGTAATAATTTGTCAAACTTGCAAAAACAAAATCAGTATGTGCTACTGGAATGGAATTTTGCTTTACAAAGGTTCCAAGCCAGCCTACAGATGATGTAAGTTCTTTTAATCGTAAATACAAAAAACCTGCATCATTTGCATATTCCTCTGGATTCAAAAATCCCAAAATTCTTTCTTTCTGGTATTCATGAAGCAGCGACCAAGACAGGGAGCTACCTATCAAAGCTAGACAAGCATATCCAACTGTTATAAAAATTACTTTTTTTCTACCAATCTTGCTCCACCAAAGCATAACGAATACTATCACTGTATAAGAAAAAGCTACAGGAATGTTTGGAGTTCGTAAAAATAAATAAAGTGGGAATAAAAATAACCCGCCCAGTTGCCAAATGTTAAGCTTACTATTATTAAAAAAGGGAGCCCATGCTAGAAAAAGGAACGGTAAGGCCATGATGCTTTTAATCCTGACAGAGCCAATTTCAAATATTAATTGCCCAACAATCATTCCATTTGCGAAAGAACTTGTCATTAACAGAATAAGCACTCCGATGCCGTAAAACATCCAACCGTATTTTTCTAATCTGCGATAATCAATCAGCATCATACTAATTGCTGCTGCAACACCAATGATTACGAAAATCACTTTATTTTGCAGAAGATGTTCATTATCTAAATGTTTAATTTCACCTAGCGAAATAATTGGTAAAAGGCTTAACCCCATTGTTACAACTAAATGTTAGGAAAATATTGATTTTATAAAGTTTATGTCACAAAACAGCAATTTGAATTGTTATAAGGGCACAGTCGACTAATAAACAAAAGGGGGTGAACCGATGAAGGATATAGACCTTAGCCAAGGGTTTATTGATAGTGGGGAAAGTGAACTGGAAGAGATAATCAATCTCTATGGTGAAAAACTCCTTCGCTATGCAACGGCAATTCTATGTGATTATCATGAAGCCGAAAATATAGTACAGGAAGTCTTTCTATCAGCCTATCAAAACAGGGCTGCATTTGATGGCGATAACCTCTCCGCATGGTTATATAAAATCACATATAATCGCTGTTTAAATCAACTAAAAAGGCGTAAGATCCTATATTTTCATGAAATTCGTAGTGAAGTAGTTTTATCCGAGAAAGAGAAAGGTTTGAGTGATGAGACGCTTCGTGCGTTACAGAAGCTTAAACCTAAGGAACGTGCCTTGTTATATGGGAGGATTATGAATGGGCAGAGTTACGAGGAACTATCTCAGCTTAC
>DUSF01000042.1 GCA_012842745.1 Bacillus sp. (in: firmicutes)
TAAATTTAAAGAGGATAGCAGCTATACTATCCTCTAAAAATCTCTTTATATTAATCATTTTACAAGATTTATTATCATGCCAAACAATTAATGGATGTTTATTTGAAAATAAGTTAAAAAATGGTTGACTTTTTCAGTGGTCTCAACCTGTCCCCTTGTCCCATTTAGTTTACAATCACTTGCATAGTCGCTTGTAAGCTTACAAGTACAGGGGATTTTAGTAGAGCTTCATTTACAATCTCTTCAATAACTTCTTTCGTTGCTGATGTTTTTGTGTTAAGTGTGATAACAGGATTTAAAATGCCTCCGTCACCCTCTTCAATGCCTAAGAAAACAGCGGCATTCAAATCAGCTTCAATATCCGCCCTTACATTTTGTAGTTTAATTCCTTTTTGACTTGCTAACACTTCAAAGGTAATGATAAAACAACTTACGGCTGCGCCAATTAAATATTCTACTGGGTTTGGGGCGACATCTGTTCCACCTAAAACTTTAGGCTCATCTGTATAATAAGGTGCAAAATCACGAATGCAAATCTCGTTTTTTACACCGTTTTCCCACGAAGCACTAGCATGCCATTTGACAATTTTTTGCTCAGGATTTGCTTGAATAGCTGTAATCGTTTGCTTCATTTTTTCAAAATTAATTCCGTTCATGTCTGTTTCCTCCTTGTACTTTGTTGGTCATATATACTATATAAGGTATGTTTAAAAAAAGATGTAAGGACGCTTACACTTTTAGCCAAAACTGATTATTTTTTTCTAACAATCGACCATCTAATAAAAATTGGTTTAAAAGAGAAGTAACAGTTTCCCGGGTCGAACCAATCATCGCTGCGATATCACGGTGTGTTAAATAACTAGGGAGGGAGCGATATCCGTTTTGTTCTTCCTCTGCCAAGCGCTCTAGTAAATATAAGAGGCGGTCTTCTACTTTTCCATATGCTACCTGCTCTAAAACATCGAGAGTTCGGCCAAACTTTTTTGTCACATATTCAAGGAAGGTAAAGGTGAGTTCTGGAGATTGTAATAAAATGTCCTTTACTTCTGAAATAGGAAGCGGGATGATTGAAATAGGTGTTAACGCTCGGACGTAAAGCGTACGATTACTTGGTGAAAACATCGCTAATACTCCTATGAAATCACCAGAGTGGAATAAATCGATGACACACTCTTTTCCGTCAGGATTTATATAAAATAATTGAGCAACACCGTCAGTCAAAACAAAAATATTGTTACCAGCAGGTGTCCTAATAAAGTCTCCTTTTTTATATGTTTTCTTTTCTTGATTAATCCACTTTTCTCTTATATGCGAAGGGAAGTATGAAAGTAAAGACTCCACATGCTCGCTCCTTTCTCAAATTGATCAATCTACCATTCTAAGTTTAAAAGTCTTACGCTAAGTATAACCTTATCAGGAATAGATAGTCTCTCGGAAATTTAATTTCAGGGAGATTATTATGTAAAAGAGGGAGGGACAAGGGGGCAGGTTTGGTGTCCCAGTCATAGATTTAATTCAAGTAAGGTTTAATCTAAGCAATGTTTTTAGATTCATAGGTGGGACACCAAACCTGTCCGAGACCACTGAAAAAGGCAACCATTTTTTAACTTATTTTCAAATAAACATCCATTAATTGTTTGGCATGATAATAAATCTTGTAAAATGATTAATATAAAGAGATTTTTAGAGGATAGTATAGCTGCTATCCTCTTTAAATTTA
>DUSF01000043.1 GCA_012842745.1 Bacillus sp. (in: firmicutes)
ATAATGTTTGGTGACGACAGCGAAGAGGTCACACCCGTTCCCATGCCGAACACGGAAGTTAAGCTCTTCAGCGCCGATGGTAGTTGGGGGCTGTCCCCCTGTGAGAGTAGGACGTTGCCAAGCAAACAAGAAAAGAGTAGCAGAGATGCTACTCTTTTCTATAAAAAATATTTCAATCTAACATTTTATCTGGTACTAATTTTAATTCCTTTGCTATTGAAACCGCTTCAATTCTTGATTTAACATTTAGTTTGCTCAAAATCACAGATATATGCTTTTCAATCATTCGTTGACTAATTTTAAGTTCATTAGAGATTTCTAAGTTTGTTTTTCCACGAGCTACTTCATACAATACTTCTTTTTCTTTTTCTGTTAACGAAATATCCAAGTAAGTACCATTAGAATTAACAGCCGTGGTTTCGTTTCTTCTTAGTTGCCTTAGAAGTGTTATAGGTAGTAAAGATACTCCTTTCAATGCGAAACTTATAGATGCTTGGAATACCTTTTTTGATACAGATTTACTAATAAATCCACATATTCCAGCGTCTATGAGATTATTGAAATAAGGTTCTATTTCGTAACCAGTATGTATCAGGATAATGGCATCTGGCTTTTTAACAATTAGTTTTCTTGTTAAAGCTAATCCAGTTACATCAGGTAAAAAGAGGTCAAATACATATAAATCAAAATCTTCGTTAGATATAATTTGTGAAGCTTCAGCCCCATTAATGGCTACGGTAACCTCCATGTTTTCTAATTCTTCAATCATGGTTTTTGTCCCTTCTTGAACAGATGTGTGATCATCGACCAGCAATACTTTTGTCATCTTTCCCAACCTCTTCTCTTAAATGATTATCAAAAGGAATTATGATTTTTACTTTAACGCCCTGTCCAATCTCTGAATCAAGCTCTATTTGGCCTTCAACACTTTTTACCCGTTCATAAATACCAGATAGACCAAAATGATTTTCGGTCACTTCGTTTATATTAAAACCTATCCCATTATCACTATAATTCAGGCAAATGGTGTTTTTGATGTTTTCCAACTGAATTTGAATTCGATCCGCTTTGGAATGTTTTGCTGCATTATTTAAAAGTTCTTGAATGATTCGATAGAATAATAAAAAATATTCATTATCAAGATTATCTTGTAATCTCGTTGTATCTAGATCCACTATAAACAAATTTCTCATTTGTGCTTTATTAACCAAATCAAGAAGTGCTTTTCTTAGTCCAAATTCTATCAAAAATGGGGGCATCATTTCATCGCATGTTTGCCTTATTTCATAAATGACATCCATAAAACCTTCCTTGATTTCTTCTAACTCTTTTTTCTGAGTCTTTGTTAATTTATGTTCATCATAGAACGTTTCTAATTTTCGATACCAAAATAATTGAGTTTGTAGGGCAGAGTCGTGTATATCTGTAGAAAACTTTTTCCGTTCTTGTTCTTGAATGTTAAACAGCAAACGCAACACCCAAGGCGGAGCTGTTTTCTTGTCCCGCAAATACTCTATTTGTTGAATAAGTTCTTCAACTAACTGAAGGTTCTCAAATGATAAATTAATTAGATAGGAAATAGTTTTTAGCCATTCACGTTCATTTTTATTAAATTTGGTACGATTTCTTTTACCTGTTAACAATAAAAGGTAGACTTTTTCCATATTGCCGCCGATTATGGATACGTAGGTCTGACCTATAAATTTCAACTCCCCAATCGGTAGCCTTTGTTTAGATAATGCATGAATATACGAAGTAATATCAGAATGAACGGTTGTCGAAAAAGTTTGTTTATTAATGTCGTATTCTACTATATTTGCATTGTTAACTTTAAACACAGATTTAATTTCATTTAAAATATGTGTTTCGATTTCTGCCTTCTTCACTGAATTGGACAGATAGCTTACAAATTGATACAAGGTAGATTGATAATTATGCCTTTCGAAAAACAGCTTTTGGCGGAACAGATAATCTGATTCTTCTTTCAAATAAAGAATGAAAATTGATGTAAAATATATTATCATAAATAATTGAACTATTTCAGACATAGATAATTGAAGCTTAAAAAGTGAAATAACCCATAAAAACAATGGTGTAGTTCCTAAAGAAATGAAGGCATAATAGGCTAGTCTGCTAATAAAAAAGTCGATATCAAATAATTCCTCTGTGCTTATTAAATAAAAAAGTGTTAAAGGCAAAGCAAAAATAAATAATCCAGCAACATCTCCATTAATGATAGACTGGTAGTTGAGAACCATTGGGATAATATGAAGAATAATCATCGGTACAAACGATACTATTAGGCCTAAAGCAATGAGTTGGAAAATAGGTTTATAATCACCATTTTTATATTGTATATAACCTTTAATGTAATAAAATAGACAAATAACGAAAGTTACTAGAAATGTTAACAATTCTATCATTCTCAAAATACTATAATAATTTCCTAAATCAACGACTAAAAATAGACATTGGCTCAAAAGAATCATTGTATTCCATCCATACAGAATGAGAAACAGCTTGGAACTGCAAAAATGGATTTGATGCTGTTTAAAATATGTATGGAGAAAATGAAGTAAAACAACTGGTAAATATAGCAAAGCACCAACGACAATAATTTTCCCTACCAAATCCGCTCGTGCGGATGCTCCTGAGGCTAAAGAACCTAATCCGTAGCTTAGAAGAAAGAAGGTTACTATAAGTGAAGGCTTTTCCTTTTCTTTACTTCGGAAAAGTATGATTGATAAAATAATCATGAGCATCATAAAAGCAACGGGAAAAATAAAATGGGATAATAAAATTGTATTTCCTTGATTCCTGGTTATTGTATAAGTAATAAAAGATTCACCATCGGAAATGACAAGTGAATGGGCCCTTTCTACAGAACTATATTTAGCTACAGTCCAATGCTCTATAGGGGGGGAATTATTGATTTGAACAACGACATCACCTTTACGAATTCCAAGGTCTTTAGCCAAGCCATGGGAATCTGTTACTACCCATTGTTGCTCGCTATTTTGTTTCACATCAATCCCGATATAGGGATTACTCAAAATAACATTGGATAAATAAATAGATATTATTAATGATGCTGCTATTAAAAAGATATATATGAAAGACTTTTTCATAACTTTTCCCCCACCAAAACGTATTAACTACAATTTACCAAATTTTGTTTCAGAAAGGTAGAAAAGGGATACTTATCAGTAAAAAAGAGCCTAATGGCTCTAATTCCAATGTCCCGTTGGTTTTATTATATTTCCACTTAGAACATTAATAATAGCATTTGTTTCATCCTGAGTCGCTCCGATCAAACTAACGGTTCCTTGTGTGACTCCTTTTAATATATCTGGGTTTTGAGCTAAATGACGTATAAGTTCTTCTACCATTGTATTTCCTCCTCAATCATTGGTATAGTGACGGACATTCAAGTATGACTATAGCATGAATGATTGATTATTTCACCGAACTATATTATTCATTAGTAATACAATTTGTGCTTCTCTACATAGTTAATTTTCATTTTACCTACAGGTATTTTTAAAGTAATTGTATCATTTTGAGTTGGTATGTCAGCAACCTCTCCGAATAAAGAAATATAATTTGTAGTGCCTTGTTCCATTCCACCACTTTCCGAAGATATATTAACAAAGAGAGGATATTCTCTATTAGCAATATAGAGTTTCACTTTATTATCTTCTTTCCAAGTTGTATAATCATCAAAATTTCCAAGCGGAGTTACTAAATCTATTCTCACAATTTCATCTTCCAGTTTGAAATGAATTAAGTCAATGTAACTATTCTCAACAGCTAACCTCGAGTTTGAATCTAACATGAGAACTTTTGAGTCACTAAATATAACAATCGGTTTTAAAAAAAGTAGTAGTAGCACTACTAGTACTACTGCTACTAAAGCAATCGTATATATATTTTTTGTTTTCATAAATGTATCACATCCAATTAATTAAGAAGTCTTAATTGAATATTGGATTTGTCCAGATACATTGCTTTTATTCCCGATGTATATTTTATATTGCGTAAGACTTGAATTTAGATAAAAAGTAAATGAACCTGTAGTCTTATTGAAAACTGTAGAATCTACCTCTCTTCCCGTTTCTCTATCAATAAGAGTTACTCTTAAATTTAAGTTAGGATTTCTAATGATGGTTACTGTGGCTTTTGTGTGGTTTGAAAAAACTCCCTTATTATCAAAAGTATGTATAGCCTCATCAGTAGACGCGCCCTCCTCATATTCAGTTAAAAACTGACTTATGGTACCAGTAGAGAGTGAGCGTCCTTTATTAGTAATAGGTTGTAATAAATACTCATTTTCAACATCGGTTTCAACTGCTTGATAAAACATTTCAGAATTATTTTGCTCTATTAGGGTTTGTGTACTAGGTGTGTCAGCAAACACTGCCGTTGCTGAACTAAAAGATAAAGAAATAACTGAACAAATAATAAGTTTATTAAGTTTCATAACAAATCTCCTCGCGGATTAGTAGTGTAAGAGTTTTCCAAAAAAAAACGGTATTTTTCAATTGACTTTCTAAGTCTTTATTTAAATATGTTCGGAGCCCCATTTAAAACTTTGAATATATTTACTTATTAGTTTACGAGACTTTTCAGAACTTTGCACCGCTCTTTTTATGCGATTTCACGCCTTTTTTATGTGGTTTTCTTCCAGTGATTGTTCGGGGAATAATTTTTTGTTCATCTGCGGAAATGTCTTTGTTAAGGATATCGGCATCATTGGAAAATGCCCGAGTATTTGTTATCAGAACGATAATATTTATATCCTCCCCATGTTCGTCGTTTTTCCTCCTTGAAAATTTATTTGCATTCACCTCATCACATGTAGAAGTGACGAGATGAATATTGAATAGAGTGAGACACCTACTGTGATTCAGCTTACTGCGCTACTTCCTTTACTGTGCTATTTCCTTGTTAGTTATTAGTTTCCTTTACAGTACATCCTACAAGGAAACTCGCAATTACATGTCTGTCATTGATTGGGTAGTACTTGTTGAATTAATTGTTCTTTTACATATTGCGGAAGTGATGACTCTTCAATTAATTTTATCGCTTCCTGCTGTTTAAGATATAAATGAACATTTGCATATTCAACAGCTCCCGAGGTTTTTGTTTTTTCTATTAAATCCTGTTGTATTTCCTTCATAGCTTCGTAAGACACAATGCCCTTATAGTAATCTTGTACAATCTTAAAGTCTTTTCTTTTATCATTAAGAAGATAAATAGTAGGTAAGGTTTTTTTCTTATAGAGCAGATCATTTTTTTCATCATTTCTTAAAACATCTTCAATGTCATTTTGAATTTGAGATGTGATTCCAAGTAAATAGCCATAGGCAATGATTTTTTCTATAAAGGTATCATTGGCTAAAACTGTTCCGATTGAACATGCCAAGGAAACTAAAGCACCTGATTTTCTTTTTGTTACTTCGAAGTATTCCTGTTCATTTTTTACAGTGTTTTGCAAATCCTGATGTTGCCCATTGATTGAATGTAGCGTGAACTGATTAAAAAGTTCTTTAGCTGCTTGTCCTTGTTCAAATTCAAGAAAGGCTTTATCTAAGACCATGTGACTTAGATGAAAAAGAACTGTAGCAGTATTTAATGCCAACTCAGGTTTCGAATTATTCCATGGTGCTCGTGAACAGTCTTGATCTTCAATATCATCAAAAATATCAAAGGATAAAATCATTAACTCTACACCATAGGCAACCTTTATAATTGACTGGGAAACCCCACCGAAAAGTTTGTAATGGGATACAACTAATTCCGCAAAAGGAAAGTTAGTTTGAGATTTAAATTCGAAATAATCTAGCATTTGCTGCTTTAGTAATTGATTTTCTATAGCAAAAATTTGGTTTTTCATAAGTTGAATGAGTTGTTCTTTCATTATCATTTCCTCCTAAAGTATGGAATGGGGCAAATATCCCATTTACTGAGATTTTACCAATCGCTAAATAACAAAAACAAATAAATAGCTTTGACTGGACTTTTAAACTAATAAATTATTAAAAAAATTGTCACAACCGAATGGTAATATAGTAAAAAAACGAAATTAAAAAGGGAGAATATCACACAATAAAATCGGTGACAATGTCTTCCAAAGATTATAAACTGTTAAGTGAATATTCATATTTTGAAAATGGGGCTCCATTATATTAGTTTTATTGTTTTGAAATTTAATTTACTATATTATGGGAGGCTTTAAATATGGAGATGATACTTAATAGGGAAAAAGGTAAGTTGATTTTTGTATTAAGTCTAGTTTTTACGTTGTTGGTTTCTTTTTCTATTAGACCCCTTGCTGTTACAACTGAAGTAGATTCTAAAGAAAAAGCCGAACAACTTGCTGCAGCTATTTATAATTCATCAAATTATCAAGAAGATACGGGGGTATTTGAATTTGATGAAGGTAAAGCGATTTCGTTAGGTCTAGATCAACAAACAGCCCGACAAATGAGCGTTTATTTTAAAGGCTTGTCTAGTGATGAGGCAGAAGCTTTATATAATACTCAAGTAGAAGCTGGATCATCCAATCAATTAGCAGTGGCACCGTTGCTAGTTTGGGCTGCAGAGGTATTAGTGGCTGCGGGTCTTACTTGGCTAGCCGATAAATTGTTAGATTATGGGGCTAAAAAGTTTTGTGATTCATACAGAAATTACAATTCTGTGACAAGGACGGTGTGTGAAGTTATTGCTCCGTAATATTTTAATGATTGCTCTTGCAGCATTTATTTCGTTGGTAATTCAAAGGATACTAAAAGGTACTAATATCATCGATTCCAATTCGCTACTAATTGATTTCTTGAGTTATGTTGTAATATTTTTCGTGATATATGGGGTACTTGACTTTAAAAAACTATATGAAATAATTTCAAAAAGATAAGCGTAGGACTTTGCCAAGCAAAACAAAAAGAGTAGCAGAGGTGTGCTACTCTTTTTGTTTACATTTTATTATAGGTAAGCGTCAAACTATCCCCACATGGTTTGGCGCTTTTTTATATGCGATAATCTTCTAAAGATCAAATTTTGCGGAGGTTTTGCGATGAATAAATCTGAACTAAGAATTGAATGGGAACAAAGGAT